>JBDSLD010000191.1:0-23737 GCA_039916545.1 Ferruginibacter sp. | reverse complement strand
TAGGCCATTTCTTTAGTTTCAGATTAATAATATTCAACAATAAAAATCTCCACAATCCATTGTCTGTAAAGGTTTTCATAGTTTTCTTACAAACACTAAATAATATATGCTTCCCATAGGTGAAATTACATTTTAGGTTGATGTTTCAGCACATTAAAATCAACTACAAAGGCGCCGGTGATCAGCTACGAAAACTTCCGCATCAAGGCAGGTCTTAAATTCGTATGTACGCTGTCTGAATTTCCCTAAGCAAAACAAATGACAAAAATGATCAAGCCTGCCTGATTGAGTCAAGCCGACAGGATTACCAATAAAATTGATAAATTTTCAATGATCATTTAATGGCAGGCCCAGGCGCTGGTAATCTTTCCAATTTAGGTATTCCGGCGCTACGCGGTGCTCTTCCATGGTAATGCAATCCGTGACAGGGCACATCAGCTGGCAAAGGTTACAACCTACACACTCTTCTTCTTTTACGGTGTATTTATTATACGGTTTGCCGTACTCCAGGTTAATGGATTGATGCGAGCCATCTTCACAGGCGATATAACAAAGACCGCAGTGAATGCATTTATCCTGGTTGATCTTTGCGATGTGGTGGTAATTGATATCGAGGTCTTCCCAGTGAGTAATTTTTTCGACAGACTTTCCGATAAAGTCATAGATCGTATCATACCCCTTATCATCCATCCAGTTGTTGAGGCCCTCGCACATGTCCTCAATTATCCTGAATCCATGCTTCATGGCCGCCGTACATACCTGCACATTGGAGGCTCCCAGCAACATAAATTCCGCTGCATCCCGCCAGGTACTTACACCGCCTATCCCGGAGACAGGCACGCGGGACGTAGTGGGATCCTGTGAAATGGTGGTCAGCATTTTTAAAGCGATTGGTTTAACTGCCGGTCCGCAATATCCTCCAAAAACAGATTTTCCTGCCACATAAGGATTGGGTACCAATGTATCAAGGTCGATACCCGTAACGGATTGGATCGTGTTGATCAGGGACAAGGCATTGGTTCCGGCCTCCACACAAGCCTTGCCCGTTGGAACCGCGGAATGCACGTTGGGCGTTAGTTTGGTGATCACCGGGATGGTTGCTTTTTCCATTACCCATTCCACCACCATGCGTGCAATTTCGGGGTCCTGGCCCACGGCGGCTCCCATCCCTCTTTCTGTCATGCCGTGTGGACAGCCGAAGTTTAGTTCCAGGCCGTGTGCACCGGTATCTTCTACTTGTTGAATTAATTCGTGCCAGCTCTGCCGGTCATTGTCTGCCATTAATGACACTACCATTGCCCTGTCCGGGAACAGGTTAAGGCATTCTTTAATTTCTTTCAGATTAATATCCAGCGGGCGATCACTGATCAGTTCAATATTATTAAATCCCATCACCCGGGTGCCATTAAAATTGACGGCAGAATAACGGGAAGAAACATTCTTTACCTGGGAGCCAAGAGTTTTCCAAACCACGCCACCCCAACCAGCCTCAAAAGCACGAAGCACATTGATCTTTTTATCAGTAGGGGGAGCACTCGCCAACCAATAAGGGTTGGGAGATTTGATACCAAGAAAATTCGCTGAAATGTCTGCCATATTTTTATTTTTTCACGCAAAGAAAATTGTGTATGAATGCCTTCTTTTATTAGATTGACATTGAAGTTTACCAGTAATCCTAACTTACAACCTGTTAATTTCAGATAGGTTTGTACCTGTTTATAGTGAACCGGCGCTAATGCTTCCTTACTTTTTGTGAATAGTAAACCAAATATTCACCATAACAGTTGCAATATCATTTCTGTAAACATCTTTCTTTTCTGCTTTGCGGCTCTGCGCCTTTGCGCCTTTACGTTAAATCACTTAGCTAAAAAATCAATAATAGCCCTTGCCCCGTCCTTACCGGCCTGTACCGCGTCTACTACTTCTTTACCACCATTTACTGCATCGCCACCGGCAAATACACCTTTGATATTTGTTTCGCAATTTTCCTTTATCACGATCCTGCCATTCCTATTTTCAATACCATTCTCTTGTATCAACGCTTCAAATGGCATCTGTCCCGCAGCTTTGATCACCATGTCTGTTTCCAGGATAAAAGTTTCGCCGGTATCGACAGGTGAGCGACGGCCACTTATGTCTGGCTCTCCCAGTTGCATTACGCTACATACCAACCCTTTTACTTTACCGATTTCACCGATTACTTCTTTGGGCGCTGCCAGCCAGATAATCTTGCATCCATCGAGTTTAGCAATATCCAGTTCCGCCTGCGTGCAGGGCTTTTCGTTTTCTGTTCGTCTATACACCAACGTTACTTCGCCGGCACCCAGTCTTTTTGCCTGCGTAGCCGCGTCGATAGCCGTCATACCCATTCCTATTACAGCTACCTTGTCACCCACCGCAACATTTCCATAGCCTTTGTCCCTGATATCATAAATAAAAGTAAGCGCATCAGCTACGCCTTCCAATTCTTCGCCAGGTATGCCGAGCCCCCTGGCCAAACCTACGCCAACGCCGAGGTACACTGCATCATAATTGTTCTGCAGATCGGCCAGCGATATATTTTTTCCCAGTTCCCGGTTATATTTTATTTCAATGCCGCCGATACCTGTGATGTAATTTACTTCCGCTTCACAAAACTGTGGCGTCACTTTGTAGGCGGCAATACCGTAGGTCATCAGGCCGCCGCCTTTATCTTCTTTTTCATAAATAACCGTATCTACCCCCTCACGACTAAGCATATGCGCACAACTCAACCCGGCAGGACCGGCGCCAACAATCGCGACCTTTTTACCCGTTGATTCCTTGCGCTTAAAAAGCTGCCAGTTATTTTCCATTGCTTTTTCCGTGCTGTATCGCTGGAGCTTTGCAATAGGTATCGGCGCTTCATCCATCAAATTATAAACACAGGCGCCCTCGCACAACTTTTCAACCGGGCATACTTTACTGCACCCCGCACCCATTATATTGCTGTAAAAAATAGTATGGGCCGAACCTTTGATATTACCCGTAGATATCTGTTTAATAAATTTCGATACGTCAATGCTGGTGGGGCAACTCTTCATGCAGGGCGCGTCATAGCAATACAAACAACGGTTGGCTTCTACCAATGCGGCATCAGTTGTTTCAAACGGCGGGTGGATATCGCTGAAATTTTGTTGGTACTGATCTGCTGATAATTTATTGTTTGTAATAGCCATGTAAGATTATTAATGTTTCATGAAGGCTGTTTCCAGGTTGATCTATAACTCAACGATCCTGCCATAAGTTTCCGGCCGGCGGTCCCTGAAAAACTGCCAGTTTCCGCGGATCTCCTCAATCATATCGAGATCGAATTCCGTGATCAGTAATTCATCTTTGTCTTCAGATGCCTGCGCAAAAATTTGACCCCGTGGGTCCACAAAATAACTGCTGCCATAAAATTTACCCAGGTTCCAGGGAGCTTCTTTACCTACGCGGTTTATACAGCCCATAAAATACCCGTTGGCGACTGCATGCGCCGGCTGTTCCAATTTCCAAAGGTATTGTGATTGACCAACCGTAGTAGCAGAAGGATTGTAAACGATCTCTGCTCCATTTAATCCGAGGCACCTGGCCCCATCCGGAAAGTGACGGTCATAGCAAATGTAAATCCCCACCTTTGCATACTTAGTCTGGAATACCGGGTAGCCAAGATTACCAGGTTTAAAGAAAAATTTTTCCCAAAAACCTCCTGTATGCGGGATATGATTTTTCCGGTATTTGCCAAGGTAGGTCCCATCCGCATCGATCACTGCCGCAGTATTGTACAATATGCCCGGCTGTTCTTTTTCATAAACCGGCACAACAATGACCATATTGTATTTTTTTGCATATTCAGCCATCCGTTCCGTAGTGATCCCCGGAACTGTTTCGGCAGACGCATACCACGCCTTATCCTGCCCCGGGCAGAAATAAGGCGTATTAAATATTTCCTGGAAACATAATATTTGTACCCCTTTTTCACCTGCTTCCTCAATCATCGGGATATGCTTCTGAACCATGGCTTCCTTGATCTCTTCGATCGTACCCTCTCCTTCCGTTTTCGGCAGGCTCATTTGTATGAGGCCCGATTTTATGATTCGCGGCATAACTTTCCTTTTTATTTTTTAGGTACCTAAATAATTGCTGTTACTTTATTCCGTTTGATATATTTCCCGTTCCCTTTTTTTACCAAACATTTATTATCATCGATCACTACCTTTCCTCTTAAGATAACGGTTTTGCATTTACCCGTCAGTTCCCATCCTTCATACGCGGAATAATCGGTGTTCATATGATGCGTTGCTGCACTGATCGTATGTTGCTGATGCGGATCGAATAATACTATATCGGCGTCGGAACCCGGGGCGATGCACCCTTTGCGCGGATGCAGGCCAAATATTTTTGCCGGGTTAGTGCTCAATACTTCAACAAATTTATTCAGGCTGATCTTTCCCTGGCGAACACCTTCACTGTACAACAATTCAACCCGGTGCTCGATCGCCGGATGGCCATTTGGTATCTTTGAAAAATCTTCTTTACCCAATAATTTCTGCTCCCATTTAAAAGGGCAATGATCTGTCGCAACCACCTGTATCAACCCCTGGTTGATACCAGCCCACAAAGCCACCTGGTCCTTCTTTTCCCGCAACGGCGGATTCATTACCCATTTGGCTCCTTCAAAGTTATTTTCATACAGAGATGCATCCAGTAACAAATACTGGATACATGTTTCCGCGTATACTTTCTGGTTATTGCGGTTGTTATTTCTCACCGCGTTCAGGGCGCCCTCACAGGTCATGTGCACGATGTATCCCGGGCAACCGGTATAGCCGGCAATGCCTGCAAATCTTTCGGAAGCTTCCGCCTCGGTAATTTCCGGCTGTGACAGATAGTGGTAGAGTGGCGCCAACTTTCCTTCGGCACGATGTTTAGCAACCAGGAAATCGATCATGTCACCATTGGTAGCATGCACCGTTACCATGCCGCCTCTTGCCTTTACTTCATTCATCAGGCCCACCATCTGCTTGTCGTCGATCATCAGCGCGCCTTTGTAGGCCATAAATATTTTAAAGGAAGTGATGCCTTCTTTTTCTACCAGGTTAATAATTTCTTTACAGGTATCCTCATTAAAATCTGTTACCGCCATGTGAAAGCCGTAATCGCCGATCGCATTGCCACTGGCCCTGCCGCTCCAGGCATTGTAGGCTTCCTGTAAAGAATGGCCTTGCGATTGCAAAATAAAATCGATCACGGTAGTGGTACCTCCATATAGGGCCGCCCGGGTTCCTGTCTCATAATCATCGCTGGAGAAGGTGCCCATAAAAGGCATTTCCAGGTGTACATGCGGATCGATCGCTCCCGGGAAAACCAGTAACCCGGATGCGTCAATGACCGTATCGGCTGTCACTGACAAATTTTTCCCTATCAACGAGATAGTGTCATCTTCAATAAAAATATCTGCCTCATAATTATCCGAGGCTGTAATGATGTTGCCGTTCTTAATTAAAATGCTCATGTTGATATATTTTCAGCCGTCGATGATCAGCAAAACGCAAATACTAATTTAGTGCAATTAGCTAACATGCACATGTGCCGGTCAGCTAATTTTTGAAGGCTTTTTCATCAATAACAGGTAACTGGCCGCGCTCACGAAAAACCCTACAAACCACGCATAACTATATAAATGATTGATCCAGGCAGGCATGGAGGTATCACTAATTAACCTGACCTGCACTAAAAAACCGGGCACATTGGGTAATATCCCCAGTAATAAAGAGATAAGGGCGGTGATATTAAATCCGTTCGAAAAACCATAAATCCCATTCACTTTATACAGTTCGTTTAACCGTAGTTGTTGCTTCCGGATAAAATAATAATCGACGATCATAATGCCGCCGATCGGCCCCAGCAGGCTTGAATATCCTACCAGCCAGGTAAAAATATAACCGCCGGGATCTGCGATCAGCTTCCAGGGAAAGATGAGGATACCAATGACTCCTGTAATATAACCGCCCGTTCTGAAATTAATTTTTTTTGGTGCCAGGTGTGCGAAATCATTTGCCGGACTTACAATATTCGCCGCGATATTGGTTGCTAAGGTTGAGATCGCTACGGCAATCATCGCAATGCTTACCAGTAATTTACTTTCAAACTTTCCGGCCAACACCAGCGGGTCCCAAATGGTGGTACCGTATATGATGGTGGTGGCTGAAGTAACGACCACTCCAATAAAAGAAAACAAAGTCATGGAGGTTGGGAGGGCTACTGCTTGTCCGGTTATTTGTGCTTTCTGACTTTTGGCATACCTGGTAAAATCGGGTATGTTCAATGAAAGCGTGGCCCAAAAACCAACCATGCCTGTCAGTGCCGGGAAAAAGAAATGAAAGAAGTCGCCGGTGGTTGCAAATTTTGATGGTTGTTGCAGGATAGGCCCTAATCCATTCCCTGCATTTATCGCCCAGAACAGCAGGGCAAGCGCCGCAAATGGCAAAAAGAATGCTTTGAAAACCAGCAGCTTTTTAATGCTGTCTACGCCCAAATAAACTACGTACATATTCAATAGCCAGAATAAAAAAAAGCAAATGGCCGGCCCGGTCTGTAATCCCCAGGAGGGGGGAAATACTTGCGGCAGCTTATCTAAAAAAGGAAACCAAAGATGGAACATTTGATATAATGCAAACCCACCGATCCATGTCTGGATGCCAAACCAGCCGCAGGCGACAATGGCCCTCAATATTGCCGGAATATTCGCGCCGGACGTACCAAAACTCGCCCTCGCAAAAACAGGGAAAGGGATACCGTATTTTGCACCTGCATGCCCATTCAGGATCATGGGAATCAGCACAACTGTATTGCCAACAAAAATAGTTAGAATTGCCTGCCACCAATTCATTCCGCCTTCAATTAAAGAACTGGCAAGCATATAAGTCGGGATACAAAGACTCATGCTGATCCAAAGAGCGGCATAGTTCCAGGTGCCCCAGCTCCTTTTTGATGCAGGAACGGGCGCAAGGTCCTTGCTATATAAATGGGAAGATTGCAGCTCTTCGGTTAAGAGTTCTTCAATATGCATGGATGTTAGTTTGGTTTGTGTTTGACCTTACCCCGCTCCGAAAGGTCGGGACAGGCAATTTCCGAAGGGAAAAGGAGCCTGACTCTGATTATTGAAATTTCTTTTCGACCAGGAAATCTTAATTGGTACTGTAGCCATTTTTAACCAATCAATTTACAAACTCATCAGCAATCAGTATTGCTTCGCTGATGATGGCCAGGCCTTCATCGATTTGCTCTTTGGTAACACATAGGGGCGGAGCAATAAAAATAAAACCCCACCGAACGAAACTGTACATGCCCAGGTCCTTGATCTTTGCAGCCACTTTATTCATGATCGCCATGTCTTCGGGTTTTGCATTGAATGGAGCCATTGGTTCTTTGGTGGTGCGGTTTTTCACCAATTCAATGCAACCTAACAGGCCAGTATTTCTAAAGTCGCCAATGGACGGATGCTTTTGTTTTAACAGCTCCACCTGTTCATTCATGTATTCCTCCATCACCGAAACATTTTCAAAAAGGTTATCGTCCTCGTAAATTTTTAGTGTTTCCAATGCTGCTGCGCAGGCGACGGGATGTGCAGAATAAGTGAGGCCCAATGGCAACATGACATCATCATAACGGGCAGCGATTTTATCAGACACCATCAGGCAACCAAAGGGCAGGTATCCACAGGTAAGCCCTTTTGCCATGGCGATCATGTCTGGTACAATGCCGTGATTTTGAAAACCGAACCATTGCCCGGTACGGCCAAAACCACTCATTACCTCATCCATGATCAACAAAATACCTATCCGGTTACATATTTCCCGCACCGCCCGCAAGTAACCTTCCGGATATTTAAAGCAACCGGATGTACCTGACTCTCCTTCCAATAAAATTGCTGCAATATTGGCTGACCCTTCATATTCAATGATCCGCTCTAATTGACCGACCGCATCTTTTAATAAATTTTCTTCGCCGTGCGCATACCGGTAAGCGTAAGGCAGATCGAAGTGCACAAAATTTGGCGCCTGCTGGGCATCTACCTGCATCCTGCGCGGATCACCGCTCGCAGACATGGCCCCGTAAGAAGAACCGTGGTACGATTGATAACGGCTCAGAATCTTATGACGGCCGGTAAATAAGCGCGCCAGTTTGATACCGTTCTCAATAGAGGTGGCGCCGCACAAAGTGAAGAAAGCTTTATTGAGGTCACCCGGACAAATTGCTGCTAATTTCTTGCCCAGGTCGCCCCTTGCTTTGGTAACACAACCGGGCGTTACATAGCTTATTTCCTGCATCTGCCTTACAACGGCTTCGGTTATGCGCTGGTCACCGTGACCGATATTTACATTCATCAGTCCGCTGGAAAAATCTATGTATCGCTTACCATCATAATCATACAGGTAAACCCCCTCGCCATATTTAACGGCAATGGGCGCAATACCTTTTTGCTTGCTCCAGGAGAACAAGGTGTAATCGAGATTATCCTGGATGATTTCAGCTCCTTCATCCATCAAAGCGGGGTTCGCCGATGTTGCTGACTTCGGGTTTGTGCTTGTTTCTGACATGATTATTTTTTTTATCAGCTTAAGTTGTTACTATTTGCTTTAACAAATCAGCATGGTTACAGGACTGGTTGACCTTGCTACCAATCTCTAACTCATCCAGTTAATACCGGCTTCCGCATTCCACTTCGTGGTACTTTTTTTCAATTTTGTCCAGAACTCAATTGAACTTTTCCCGGTAATATCTCCTACACCAAATTTACTCTCGTTCCAGCCGCCAAAAGAAAATGGTTCTCTCGGCACCGGTACGCCAATATTTACGCCGATCATACCCGCACTTGCCCGGTCGATAATGTACCTCGCCATTGCACCGTTTTGAGTAAATACGCTTGCCGCGTTTCCGTAGGGATTGGCGTTTTCAATTGCCAGTGCCTCATCCACCGTATTGGTTCGCATGATTGAAATAACAGGGCCGAAAAGTTCTTCGGTAGCAACCGACATTTGCGGCGTTACATGATCGATCACCGTCGGACCTACATACGTGCCGTTTTCTTTCCCGTTTACTTTTGTGTTCCGTCCATCCACCAATATCACAGCACCCTGTTGTTCTGCTTCGGTAATATATTTTTCGATCCTTTCCTGGGAGGCTTTATTAATGATCGCACCAAGATTGTCTCCCGGTATGATCTTTCTTACTTCCTCACAGATCTTATCGATGATGTTATCAATATTGCCGACGCCGATCATCGCACCCGCAGCCATACAACGCTGTCCGGCACAACCGCTCATCGACGCAGCTACATTCTGAGCTGTCATACCAGGTATCGCATCCGGAAGTACCATTAAATGATTTTTTGCCCCTCCCAATGCCAAACAACGCTTGTAGCTGGAGGTGGCCCTTTGGTAAACCAGCTTTGCAACCTTGGTTGATCCGACGAAGGAGACCGCTTCGATACCCGGATGATCGCAAATGGCATTCACAATTTCTGCATCGCCATGCACAATATTGATCACGCCATCCGGTAGTCCTGCCTCTTTTAATAACTCAACCAGTCGTCCGCTACTGAGCGGCACTTTTTCAGACGGTTTCAGGATCATACAATTTCCGAGGGCTATTGCGTTCGGAATGGTCCAGTTAGGTACCATGCTGGGAAAATTAAACGGCACAATCGAAGCTACCACTCCGAGCGCCACATGTTCGGTGCGACATTCCACGCCCCTGCTAACTTCCAGTATTTCACCCGTTACCCATTGTGGCAATGAACAGGCAAACTCGGTTAGTTCAACACTTTTTTCTATCTCCGCAATGGATTCACCATAAGTCTTGCCGTTTTCCTCGCTGCACAATTCAGCCAGTTCTTTTATGTGTTGTTCCAACAGGTATTTATACCTGAAAAAAACCTGTACCCGTTCTTTTATGGGCGTTTTATTCCAGGCAGGAAAAGCCTTTTTTGCAGCAGCTACAGCCAAATCGAGGTCAGCGGAACCAGACATCGGAACAGAAGATAACAGTGTGCCATCTATTGGAGAAATCACCTCTAATTTTCTTTCGGTAGAGGCATTTACAAATACACCTCCGATATAATTTTGTATTGGCTGGTATTTCATATTCATATTTAATTTGTCAAAAATTAATGAAATTATTCGAAATTGATTTTATAAAGTTAATTCAAGTTATTTACCTGTGAGGGAAGCAGCCGCATTAACAATTAAATAATTCATCCAGGTTTTAACACAACTGGCTTTATCAATAGGTTCAGTTGGCAACAAAAAAAGGGTGACGGCTTTTTAAAGCCAGTCACCCCTGTAATAATCATTGTCTTTCTATGCTATTCTTATCTGCCGCTGGTCTTGATGATCTTTGAACTAAGTTTTTGTCCGTCATCAAATCTTACTGTGATGATATAATAACCATCCTGAAGAGAAGACATATCCAATTTAACAGTGTTGTTTTTATTTAAATTAGACTGCTCAGTGTACTTAACCTGCCGGCCACTCAAATCCACTACAGAGATAGCAACTTTTTTAGCTCCGTTGCTTGTGATCTCCAGGTTAGCTATATCCCTAACCGGATTTGGATACACTTTCAACTGGTTAGCTACGATTGCCTGGTCAACGATGGTTGTATTAACAGTCAGTTGAACTGTATCTTTTCCTGCGTTATTGTTAACACTTGTCTTAGTAGCCACAGGAGCTTGTCTTGATGCCCTGCTAACTTTTACGTTCACAGTGTCTTTTGCTGTTGCTCCGTTGTTGTCTGTTACTGTCAATTCAAATTTATAATCGCCTAAAACAAGTTTGGTTACCAGTGTTGAAGCAGAATCTGCCATTGCGATCTTGCCTGATGCAGGTCCTGATATTATTCTCCAGCTATAACCCTTGATGGTGCCATTTTCTTTTATTCCTGTGCCATGCAAGGTAGTCTTGTTAACAGGTGATGTGATAGTAAGGTCATTACCTGCATTCGCTATCGGCGCTTTGTTAGCAACAGCAGCAGCATTAACTGTTACCTGCATGGTATCTCTTGATATTGCCCCTTTGCTGTCAATTACCTTTAATTCAAATTGATAAACACCCTGAACCAGGTCATTCACAGATGTATTTGCTGTATTGGCGGTGGCAATAGTTGCAGATGAAGGACCTGATATTTTTGACCATCCATAATTACTAACTGTTCCGTCAACGTCTGTAGCTGTACCAGCCAATGTTATTGTATTGTTTGGCAACACTGTGCTTTTATCGGTACCCGCATTTGCTACAGGTGCTTCGTTTATAACAACCCGTACTGTATCTTTTCCGATAGCGCCTTTATTATCTGTAACTGTCAGTTCAAATTCATAAGCTCCATGACCCAGGTTGCTTACTGAGGTATTAGCTGCATTAGCTGCGGTAAAGGTTGCAGATGCCGGACCTGATATTTTAAGCCATGCATAGCTGCTGATTGTCCCGTCAGTATCAGTTGCTGTACCTGCTAATGTTGTACTGTTTGCAGGCAATGTGACGATTATGTCTGCACCGGCATTTGCCTTCGGTGCTACATTTGTAACTGCTACGGTTCCATTATTGATCAGCACTTTGGAGCTCCAGGCCGGAATTACCACGGAATTGTTGTACACCACTCCTTTCGAATCCATGTAACTTGCACCGGTAAATGTAACGGTAACGGGCGAATTGGTTGGGTTGTAATGAAAACGTAAGTAGTTATCAACATTCGACGGTGTTAATGCCGGTGTTGTAACTGGAGTGTTGAATGAATGGGCGTCATAATGTGGTGAAGCCGCTCTCCAGCTACTGAATGAATACTTGGTATTATTAGGGCCGTAATTAAGTACAAACATATTAGTAACAGTTGAAGAAGGGTTTACATAATAATTACTATCGATTACTCCAACGCTATCCTTTCCTCCGTAAATATCAGTTATTAAATAAGGCAGCTGGTCAGGGTACTTTGCAAAGAAAATATTATTAGTAATGGTGTTAAACCTTGTGTGCTGGTAACCGGCATTAGCATCCGCTGTTGCAAGGCAACCTGCCGGAGAGATTCCGTTACCAAACACGCCTACATCATACACTGTATTTCCACTTATTGTATTATGCTGAGCTGAAGACATATAAATTCCTTCAAATGCATTGAATATAGTGTTATTAAGAACATTGATCTTGGTACTGGTTGCATCAAGGTAAATTGCCCTGGTGTGCTTGTAGTTAGAAGTAGTTCCTGCTGAAGGATCGCCTGATTTGAATACGAAATTATTTGATATCGTAACTGCATTTGACGGCATTACATCACCTCTTAAACCAGATACATATATTCCTCCGCCATCGTTTAGGGTAAGACAAAAATTAGAAATTGTATTTTTAGAAATAACCTGGTTGATCCTTTCCTTCAGCAATGAAACTCCAGCATACCCAACACTATCAAAAGTGTTTTCACTAATCAATAAATTAGTTGCACCGATGTTAATGCCTGTAGCCTGCCTGTCTGCATACATTGTGTTAGCCGAGATCATTCCCTGCCTGGTACCAATCCTGCGAAAAACGTCATTCTGGATAGTAATCCTGTCACCAGTTCCTGGATTTGTTTCATGAATACCATTCATGTTCAAATCAGTAAAAGAAGTATTTTTGATTACGAAATTTGCCATGTTCCTGTGATCGATGGCATCAACACCAGCAAGAGAGAAATCACAACCATCTATTGTTATGTTATCGCAATACTGGATGTTCATGATTACTCCTTCGCTTCCTTTGAAGGCAATACCTTTAAATGTAACATTTAATTTCTTTGTACCGGCATTAAACATCATGGTAACCAGATTAGCGCTTGTTGAAACCTGGATAGCCGGTGGGGTGCTGGTATAAAACATTTTAATCTTCCTGGTTGCTGCATCATAAAACCATTCGCCATTTTGATCAAGTGTAGAAATATGATCCTGTACAAAATAACCATAATTAGCATTCAGGTTGGTTGCACCGGTAAAAGATATCTTAGTACCGCTATTGCTTGTAATCGGCAATCTCTTTACAACAAAATCAGACTGCCTGATAACTACTTCTGCTCCTGCCCAATTTGCTGCGCCTGATAACTGGTTATCTGTTATGGAAGCTCCATTGGAAAAACTCTCATAAGATAAGTAACCGCCGTTAGTTGCATCAGCATTAGGATACCTGCCCATTGCTGTTGGCTTGCCGTTTATTACAACCATATTTAAAGTTGTCAGTCCACCCGGTACTGCTGCTTCCCAGATATTGCCACCTAAAGAGGTCCAGGCAGATACAGTTGTAAGACCGGTTATAACTGGTTTGGCACCACTACCGTAAGCACCGAAAGTGATACCGCTTACTGTTGGTGTAAGTGTGCCATAAAAAGTTTCACCGCTTTTAAACAGGATAGAGTCTCCTGTAGTGATGCTTGCAAAAGAAGCATTCAACTTGGTAAGCGACTGCCATGCAGTTGCTGGTGTTAAACCGCTATTAGTATTGTTTCCTGTTGCGGAAATATAATAATTTTTCGCTTCTGCTATATTAGTTAACAATATTAATGAAAGTGATAAAACAAAAAGGATTTTCTTAGTAAATAAATTTTTCATGATCTCAGATTTTATATTAGGGTACGATTTGTTTAAGAATTTTTATCCTGTAAACATTACCCCTTAAAAACGCCTTGCCGTTCTTTTGTATTTTGTAGCTACTCTTCGAAAAGGTTGTCATAAAATCATCTGCGGGCCTGTTTTTCACGCTTTATTACTTCATTTAAAAATGTTGTTTTTTATCAATATTTTTTAGTTGATCCGGACCTGTTTTTTTGGAGTATTTTTTCGCTGATCAAAGTAACTTTCACCACATATCCATCAAGCAAAAAAATCACTGAAGCGTTGGGGAAAAATGCCGCCGATTATGCCATCACTAAAAATTATCCCGGGAAAAAAATAAGCGCCGGCTATGGCTGCTCAAACATATAAACCGGAGTTGCCGATAACTGGTATTATGAAAACCACATCGGCTTAAAGCCTTATTAACAGTAGCTTTCATGGAAGTAAAAAAAATATCAATTTGTATTTATCTCTGTAAAGGAATAATATAAAAAATCACCTGTTGCGGTTTGCTATGTTAACAATGGACAGCCATTTATTTTTCATAATAATACCCGCTTTTAATAAGCTGTACTTTTAAACTAACAGGTCATTAAGTGGTTGTAAAATGTTGAGTATAAAACCTTGTTATCTCAACAAAAAAACAAGCGTAATAACAATTATTTTTTTATCGCATCCAGGCTAAAAATCAGTTGATTTCCTGGGGTAGTAAAAGTGGTTTTTCCCTGCCCGTATTATGGCGTTTACGGCCTGTTTATAGTCATATTTCCACAAAGGAACCTTACAACGACTACGGCAGTTTTACCGGCTATAGCTGGCTGGCTACAGAGACATCTTATTAATTCCACACCGCTTTTTTTTGTATAGCCGGACAGCTACAAGTAAGTTATATTTTATACTACCCCGGCAGTTATATTTATAGTTATACATCTACAGGGGCAGCAAATAAATACTACCGGTACAGTAGCATAAGTAAAAAAACATACTAATCAGGCCTCACCTTTTGCTTTAATAACAGCGGTTATGTACTGGCTTTAATCGCGTATAATAAATAATTGAGAAGCGGATTGGTACTACAGGAAGCCCTGAGAGAAGTTAAGGTATGCCGGGGGATGCCTGAAGGATATTTATACAAAAAATCGCCAGGCAGCAGGTGCAGGCGATTGTATTTTATATTGTACAGGTGCTACTTTCTTTTTAATTTGTGAACCAGCATTAGTTTTTCAATTAGACATCCTTGTGTCACTCACTTGTACCGCATACCATTGTGGATCTCAACCGCACCAGGTTTTACAATCGGGCAACGGAAGTACGCTATTGAGATGGATTGGCAGGTCATCGCTGTTAAAAAGGAAAATTAACAACATTCCAAATAAGCGTTTTTAGACTTGATACCTGCTTTTTAATTGAGAAATAGAGGGCGAAATTAAAACTTGAAGCAATAATCGGATTGCACGCAAAATCTTAAAATGCATTTTTATCCCCCTTGAAGAAAGTAACATAAAAGGTTAAGAAGATTATACGCACATCTAACCATAAGCTCCAGTTTTCGAGGTACCAGATGTCGTGCTCAATTCTCTTTCTCAGCTGCTCTTCTTCCTTAATTTCGCCACGAAACCCATTTACCTGTGCCCAACCGGTAACGCCAGGTTTTACGAAATGTCTTATCATGTATTCGTCCAGCAACCTGGAATAATCCTGCGTGTGCTTTAACATGTGCGGGCGGGGCCCTACTACAGACATATCACCTAACAATACATTGAAAAACTGTGGTAGTTCATCCAGGCTGGTCTTCCTTAGAAATTTTCCAAACTTTGTAAAGCGGTCATCATCCCGGGTCACCTGTTTCAAGTCAGAATCAGCATTTACCGTTAGGGTCCTGAATTTAAAGCACCTGAATTCCTTATTATCTTTTCCTGATCGTAACTGAACAAAAAAGACAGGGCCCCTGGAATTTAGTTTTATCAGGATCGCCAATATCGGCAATAGCCATGACAGCAAAAAGACAAGCAGGAACATACTGAAGAGTATATCAAACAATCTTTTCTTTGAACTCGCTACGATATCTTCCAGTGGCTCCGATCTGAATGACAGGATTGGAATACTCTCCACAATGTCGACATGGATATTTCGGTTAACAAACATCCTGAAGTCTGGAACGAATTTGAACCTGATCATATTCTTTTCCGCTGTTTGGGCCAATTCATATACATAAGAATGCTTCTCAGGCGAAATAGTAGAATATATTTCTTTTACATTATTTTTAATCGCATACGCAACACATTCATCCCGGTTACCTAATATGGGAAATACAGATAATTCATTTATGTTGTGGTAATCTTCAAAATATCCTTCTATTGAAATGGATTTGCTATTGGTAGAAAAGTAGTTGACCAATTGCTTGGAAAGTTCATTGTAACCCAGTAACACGATCTTTTTGTTAAACCGTTCCTGCTTTCCAAAATATTCCACCCCCCATATAAATAATATCCTGCTAATAAGTAAAGCTACCCCGATGCCAATAATATTAAGCGACACGAAAAGCCGGCTGTAATTGAAATTATAAAGAAATAGAAACAGCAGCAAAGTAGTGATGAACAGTGTAAATGCCTGGACTGTACGTTTGGCAAAGCGCTCAAAGTTAAAGAACTGGTCGTTGATATAAAGGCCGGTTATGTAGGCGCAACCAAGCCAGGCAATATTGCTGACGATAAAAAGTATCGTATATTTTTGAGAATTACTTCCATGGGCACGGTTTAAATTCAACAAAAGAGCCAGGTGAATTATATTGATTGCCAGAAAATCGATGAGGGCAAAGAAAAATCTAAAAAGGTTGGTATATGTAATATTCATTTCCCGAAAATTGCAGAGGTGAAAATCGTAAATTACTTGTAATAAATTTAGATAAATTTATTTTTGAGAAATAAGGTTTTAGAGGTAAGACGACAATTCGCCTGACATCAAAGTTCGAAAATCTTGCACGTCCGGGTAAAGCTGTTTTATAACCGGGCTTACATAATAACCCGGCATTACTGGTCCAGGTTTGTACGTAAATGATAAAGTGAATCTATTGCTGTTTGTCATAAGTCGATTAATAAAGGTGTTTTGCCGGAATTGCCATCTAAAAGTAAATCCATCCCGCTACATTAAATTCGTTAAATACACCGCCACGATACACCACTCCTGCAATCGCGAAAAATCTTATTATCAAGGGTGAATTTATAAAGACTAAACCAATTTTATACTAATTGCAAATTATAGTTAAAGCATCACATTATTTTCTTTCAAATACGTATATATTATATTTATTTACTATTTAATAAATTTCAAAAATTAAAGGTAAATAAAAAAAGACCCCTATTTGCTTAAGTTCGGAATTATTCCTTTTTATTAATTTAACACCAGCCTGAGATTGGGCATGGTATATACGAAAATAACTATGCCCGTAGTATGTGAGACATAGTTATTAAACTGAATTATTGCTTATTCAGCCACTTAATTCGAACTTTTGTTGAAATTTATTACAAATCAGCAATTCTAAATAGCGTACTGATATTTGTCTGTCACATTATAATCCTGCTGTCCGGCAGTGATTATTTCTACATTTGGTTTCTCTACCTCTGCAAGCATCATATATCCGAGAGAAGGCAATATTATTTTGACCGAGTTATTTTTAACAGATACCATGTGCCCTTTATTATCTGCCAGGCTTGCGCCTATCACTCTTACTGAACCATCTACATTAAAAGGTATCTTCTCCATTTTTACGACGGCATATTCATTTATAAACCTTTTCATAAGTTCTATTTCTTCTTCCCGTATAATCGCTGGCTTGCCTAACCAGTAAACGAAATTCAACACACAGTCAGTCAGGCGAATGCCCGGCATTTCCGCGTCTGAGATCTGCACAAAAACAAATGAATTGAATAATGGCTCTAGCACTACTTTCTTTTTTCCGCTTAAATGGCGCTTAAGCGGACAATAATTTTCAATGTTCCTACGAGACAATAAATTTGCCACCTTCTTCTCACAGCCTGGCTTTGTGTATAAAGCGTACCATTTTTTTATTGTATTACTCATAATGTTGATTTTAGAACAATTTGCTAATAATCCAAGCCTGCTACTATCCTGAAATTAGCAATTGCGTTATCCCACCCTGTTTTAAATTAATAGCCTATTCTGTCGTACCGTTATTCCTGCACTCCAATATTATTAACTACGCACTCGTTGACCGATCCATCATCATTCGGATCATCGATTGATTCAAATAACAAAAATCGTTAAGCAAAAAATATAATCGTTAATAGCAAGGAAAATTGAGGACAATGCTCGTTAATGCGGTATTTCGCAAAATGATAGTGGATCGTGGTTTCTGGACTAAGATAGTGGTACCTAAGGGGCAAAAGTTTAAAAGAATGTGAAAGTTTTAAACGTTAGGACCGATGAGGAAACAAATATATAAATGTTATTCAGAAAAACAAAGAAATAAGATTGGATTTAGCAACAGGGAATCTGCAGTGTTGTAACACTGATCAAAAATCGTTAATATTCTTGGGTTTTAATATAATTTATTCAAAAAATATGATTATTTATACATGTTCCTCTAAATAAAGGATTGTAATTTTAGAAATAGCTGTTATTTATTCAACTAACTAAAATGTGTAGCATATTTAACTGCAGATGAAATGATCACTTCCCGAAGCTTGTATCCAGGGAGTAATAAACTGATCAGCTTTCTTTCCTGTTATATTAGGATTTTAGAACCAGTCTGGTCACGACATAAAAAAGCCTCACTGAAATAAATCAATGAGGCTAAGTCGGGATGGCAGGATTCGAACCTGCGACCTCCTGGTCCCAAACCAGGCGCGATACCGGGCTACGCTACATCCCGAACTAAAAACTTGGGAAATAATTAAAATTGCTACCCTTTTGCTGCCCGAAGGAAACTATAAAGCTACAATGCCCGTTAATACAAATTTATAATAAGAACTTTTGCGGAGAGAGTGGGATTCGAACCCACGGTACAGTGTTACCCGTACGACGATTTAGCAAACCGTTCCTTTCGGCCACTCAGGCATCTCTCCTACCTGCCCTACTTTATTAAGGGGTTGCAAAAATACAATTCAGCAACCGAATACCCAAAACAAAATGAAGAATATAAACAAATAATTCTAAAATACTTACCAGGACTGCCTTTCCAAACATTTATAAAATAAAATCATCCTGTTAATGACGAAAATAGTCAATCGTTTGGAGTCTTTATTGACATCATGCATAAAAAAATCCAAACTCAATTAAGAATTTGGAACATGATTTATTATCCGGAGAAACTACATGGCAGCCAACTGAACTTTCTGCTGCAATTCCAATACGCTTTCTTTAAACAAGGTATCCGTATCCATTAAATCCTTCACGGTTTGGCAACTGTGTATAACAGTGGTGTGATCCCTGCCACCAAAATGCTCTCCAATAGTTTTAAGTGAATTCTTGGTAAAGGCCTTTGACAGGAACATAGTAATCTGGCGCGCCTGTACAATTTCACGCTTCCGTGTTTTTTGAAGAAGCTTATCGTAAGGCACGTCGAAATATTCGCATACCATTTTTTGAATGGCATCGATGGTGATTTCCTTACTGGAAGATTTAACAAAATTTCGTAGTACTTTTTTCGCCAACTCTAAATCAATTTCTCTCTTGTTTAGCGAAGATTGTGCCAACAATGATATCAAAGCACCTTCCAATTCGCGTACATTGCTATTGATATTGTAAGCGATATACTTCACTACTTCCCTTGGCATCTCCAGGCCATCGTTCTTCATTTTCTTCTCTAAGATCTCGATCTTGGTCTCATAGTCAGGTATCTGCAGATCGGCACTCAGGCCCCAACGAAAGCGGCTCAATAAGCGCTCCTGTACTCCTTCCAGATCTTTTGGTGGCTTGTCGCTGGTTAGTATTAATTGCTTGCCGCTCTGGTGCAGGTGATTAAAAATTGAAAAAAATGCGTCCTGGGATTTTTCGGCGCGGTTAAAAAATTGCACGTCGTCAATGATCAATACATCTATCAACTGGTAAAAATGTATAAAGTCGTTGATGGCTCCATTCCGGCCGTGATCGATGAACTGGTTGATGAATTTTTCAGAGCTCACATACAATACCACTTTATTATTGTGGATACGTTTTACCTCATTGCCAATGGCCTGAGCAAGGTGCGTTTTACCTAAACCAACTCCTCCATAAATAACCAGTGGGTTGAACGAAGTGGTGCCAGGTTTTTCTGCCACTGTTTTTCCTGCGCGACGGGCCACCCTGTTGCAATCTCCTTCAATAAAACTGTCAAATGTATACGCATGGTTTAGTTGCGGATCTATCTGCATCTTTTTGAGACCAGGGATCACAAAAGGATTTTTTACAGGGTTATTTATGACTAAAGGAAAATCCATTTCGTTGTTTGAATATGATTTAAAACCGTGGCCGGGCACATCCATGGTTAATGGCTTGTTTTTACTATTGCCACTATCAACCATTATCCTGTATTCCAGGCGGGCATCCTTGCCTAATTCTCTTTTTAAAGTTTTTGCTAATAAGCTAATGTAATGTTCTTCCAGGTATTCGAAAAAGAACTGACTTGGAACCTGTATCGTTAAAACCTTCTCTGTTAATGCGACCGGCTTAATGGGTTCGAACCATGTTTTATAATGTTGCCATTCAACTATGTCTTTGATTATCTCTAAACAATTAGCCCACACTTTATCAAAAACTTTATCCATTATTCCTTAAGCAATTTACAAATTGAGTTAATATTATTCTCTGAGTTTAGCAAATTCTCATTCGAGATTCAATCAAAAACATTTTTGAGAAAGACAGCGAATATCAAAATAATTTATTGAAAAAAAAATTTTTTATTCACTTGTTTTTTTACCTACAACCACAGTATGGAATTTTGTTGAATGTTAAATTTTTATTTTTAAAATCACAAAATTTCGCCTGTCCTTCACAATGCCCACCCAGTATGCCCGATCCACTAATTTGTCATTTTTATAGTTCTTTTTTTCGCGTATTTTCCCTTATGAAAAATGGATAAAATTAAAGCCTGAATATTTAATATTTATAGCCTGTTTCATCTGACACTACACATTATTTATGCTTCACCATTATGCTTTCCCTGGTATTCTGAATTATCCGGTGAGATAAACATATTGCATGCCATTTTAGTTGGTGCTAATTTTATTGTCTCAATATTTAACAAGCCGATGTGCCCTCATATTAATTCCTGCACAATACTTTATTATTTTATCATCAAAAAATGCGATCCTGTTTTTATGTAATTATTACAATGGGTTGCACGGTGACGACATTATTCAACAGTACGGGCATTATATATCGCTCCATGATAATAACCGTGCCACTAATTACGAACTGATTTATTTTCCTATTTGATAACCCTTTTGATGCGAGCGCTTTTAGCTTTTGTCGTCATTACAATAACCCTTACAGATCACTAACGCTTTGTGATGATATAATATTATTAAAAGAAATTATTTCGATCATTCATAGGTTCTACAGATATTGTTCAATATAAATCGCATCTATACAAATTAAGTTCACTGAACCCCTGCATTATTTATATTCCATACAATTGTAAGCGTAATGTCAGCATACCAACATTGTTACCGTGCATTTGTTTTGCATTAGATAAACCTTGCAATACGATACGGCTCATACGCACTTTTACAACCGGGGAAATGTATTGGTCGCAAATAATGTAATGAAAAGCGGGACGCAAACATGAAATAAAAGGGGAGTTTCAAAGAAGTAAGATAGACAATTTTTTCACACCAAACTGAAAAGAAAAGGTAAATATTTTTATCGGCAAATAAGTTTACTTTTGCTCCATAAAAATTACAGAAAATGAGTTATGAATTAACCGGCAAACTGGTTGCCAAATACGATACGATGCAAAAAACGGCCACCTTTAAAACAAGGGAATTTGCCGTTGAAAAAACCGATGACATCGGCGGAAGAATGATCACCAATTATGTAAAGTTCCAGGCGGTGCAGGATAAAACATCCATCATTGACAAAGTAAATATCGGCGATGAAATAAAGGTACATTTCAATATCAAAGGAACCAAGTGGGAGAAAGATGGTAAAGTAAATTATTTTACTAATCTGGATGCGTGGAGAATAGAACAGGTATTGCAGCAAGGAAATGATAAGTCTTCGACGGATACCGAATACATGGAACCGCTGGATACCTTTTCGGCTACATCGCCTGATGCGATTGACGATCTGCCCTTTTAACCCCGCTTACAATTGATAATAAAGCTTATCACAATAAGAGCATTTTGGTATCTAACAGGCAAGTGCATTTTTAAATTTTAAAGGGAGTTTGAAGATAAGGTTCTTCAAATTCCCTTTATGGATTAAAGGATATGCAACAAAAAATCTCTCTAAAACTACTCCCATATGAAGTGGCTGATGAAGCCATTGTAAAAACTGCGATTGCCAAAGCCTCCGGCAAAAAAGAAAGTAGTATTACTGGTTTCCAACTGCTCAAAAAATCAATTGACGCGCGTGGCCGGACCACCTGGATGAATATTACCGTCAATGCATTTATCGACGAACCATTTCAACAAAGAGCAAGACAGGTTTTTAATTTTGAAAATGTTGGCAACGCTGAAAAGAAAGTAATTATTATCGGGGCAGGCCCGGCAGGATTATTTGCCGCCCTGCAATTACTTGAAGCCGGGATCAGGCCTGTTATTTTAGAAAGAGGAAAAGATGTGCGGGCCAGGCGACGGGACCTGGCGCTGCTGAATAAAGAAGGTAAAATAAACCCGGATAGCAATTACTGCTTTGGTGAAGGAGGCGCAGGTACCTACAGTGATGGCAAGCTTTATACGCGCAGTAATAAAAGAGGTGATATCGACAGGATCTTAAACCTGTTTGTCCATTTTGGCGCTGAAGAAAAAATTTTATACGAGGCCCATCCTCATATCGGCACCAATAAATTACCACATATCATTACCGCCATGAGAGCCGCCCTGGTGGGTTATGGCGCTGAATTTATTTTTGAAAAAAAAGTGACCGACCTGGTCATTGATGCAGGTAAAGTTACAGCGGTGGCCACTTCTGACGGCGACCTGTTTAAAGGCGATGCTATTATATTGGCAACCGGTCATTCGGCAAGGGACATTTTTGAATTGTTGCATAACAAGAAAATATTGATCGCTGCCAAACCTTTTGCCTTAGGTGTAAGGGTAGAACATCCGCAGCAACTGGTCGATAATTTACAATACCATTGCACAACCAGGGATCAATTTTTGCCGCCTGCATCTTATAGCCTGGTACAACAGGTAAACGGGCGCGGCGTGTTTTCATTTTGTATGTGCCCCGGAGGAATTATCGCCCCTGCCTCTACCGCTCCCGGTGAAATAGTTGTGAATGGCTGGAGCCCGTCTAAAAGAAATAATCCTTTCGCAAACAGTGGAATGGTGGTGCAGGTAGAAATCGCCGACGCAGAAAAGGAAAGGCTTAAATATAAAACTAAAGTGCCGTATTCCACCGATGGCCCGTTACAATTATTAGGTTTTCAACAGATGGTAGAACAGCGTTGCTTTGAAGCAGGTGGTGGTGCATTTAGAGCGCCTGCACAACGCATGGCCGATTTTTCGAATGACAGGATATCTGCTGATCTTCCTGCCTGTTCTTACCAGCCTGGTCTTACATCAACGCAGTTAAGCGACGTACTTCCGGCCTTCGTTTATACATCGCTTGCCGAAGCATTTATTGAATTCGGGAAAAAGATGAAAGGCTATTTTACCAATGATGCAATTGTAGTTGCTACTGAAAGCCGCACATCGTCGCCTGTGCGCATACCAAGAGACGATAACACGTTGACCCATCCCCAGTTAAGTAACCTGTATCCTTGCGGTGAGGGTGCCGGATACGCCGGGGGGATCGTGAGCGCAGCCATGGATGGAGAAAGGGTTGCAAGGCAAATAGCAACTGTCCTGGCTTAAAAAAAATTGCGTTTGAATGAACCGTGAAGTGCTGCCAAATAGCACCTTGCAACCAGTCAAATTCAGTAGCTCCTTTTAGATTTGC
>JBDSLD010000190.1:0-16427 GCA_039916545.1 Ferruginibacter sp. | reverse complement strand
AAAAAAGAGCCGGCTTCGTAAATGAAGCCGGCTCTTTTTTAATGTACTTTATTGCTTGTAAAATTTATATTTCCAATACTTTAACCGGCTTATCAAAATAATAAATAACTCCTCCTGCGAATAATACGCCCAGCCCTATTAAACTTTCTACCGGCTTATCGATCAGTGTAAATGTTAATACCCAACCATTGAAGATCAAAAAAATAATTTGTAACACCGGCTTAAATGGGCTTCTGAATGTTTTCGTTTCTTTGTTTTGAAGAAACAGACTTGTAGCTACTGTCAGTGAGGCCATCAATTGAAGTACAAATCCGGCATAGAGTAAGATCCTTTCGAAAGAGCCGGATAACGCAAGTACGATAGAAATAAGTACATGGGCCCACACTGCTGCTACCGGAATTCCATGCTTATTTTTTTTAGCCAGTGGCTGCCATAATTTATTTTCCCGCGCCATGGCCCAGGTAACCCTTGGTCCGACCCATAAATAAGAGCTGATGGTTGCCACCAGTTGAATGGCGATAAAAATACTTACCCATTTTCCCCCGGCAGTCCCAAGCAGGTTATCAAAAGCTATAAATGTCACTTCCTCCCTGCCTTCCAGTTGAACAACCGTTGCATTTTTTAAAAGCGCTATCTGAAACAATACATAGACCAGGGAAACAAATAAGGTACTCCCAATCAGGGCTTTGGGAAGATTTTTAGAAGGGTTGTCAATTTCATCTACTACGTAGGCGGCTGCGTTCCAGCCGGTATAGGCAAATGCTACATAGACCATTGAAACGGCGAAACCCGGCTTCAGAATTTCTTTTTGCCAGCTATTGCCAAGGTTAATGGCATTGCTGGTATTGCCTTGTACAAAAAAACCGAGCACAATCAGGCATAAAATAAATACCACTTTAATGGTAGTTGAATAATTCTGCAACCGGCTGCTATGCCGGATCGTAAAACTGTGCATGAGCCCGATCAGTACGATAATGCCTATGGCCAGCCAGACATTTCCCTGTAATCCGAACGGAGCAAGATATTTTGTAAATGCCATCGCCGCAAGGGCAACCGGCGCCGAAAACCCTACTGTAAGCCCGGCCCATGCGGAGAGGTAGCCAAGCATGGGATGAAAGACCCTGGAAAGATAAATATAGTCTCCACCGGATTCTTTAAAATGGGTTCCCAGTTCCGCGTAAGCGAATGCACCGAACAAAGCCAGTAAACCACCTACCAACCAAAGCAGCAAAATGCTCCAGGTATTTTGGATCGAAGACAATTGAAAGCCAACGCTGGTGAATACGCCGGTGCCAATCATATTGGCCACCACGATAGCAGAGGCGGTAAAAATGGTTATTTTCTTTTTCAAATACTTAGTTTGGATGTTAGGTAGCCGGTCGCCAGGATTTTATGTGTATCGCTAAATTAACAACTATCTCATAAAGCACGGGGTAATTAATTGACCGTGTACCAGTAAATAGTAGGATTTGAACCTGATTTTATATTATGTTCTGATAGGTGTAAAAATGCCTGTCAACTATTTCGTGCGTTTAATATCCACCCACGAAAAAAGCCGCTCTTTGCAGAACGGCTTTTAAATATATTGATCGAAATAATTAAATCCTGAAATGGGCAAACGCTTTATTAGCTTCAGCCATACGATGCGTATCTTCCTTCTTTTTGAAAGCTGCACCTTCCCCTTTACTTGCTGCCACTATTTCATTGGCTAATTTATCAGACATGCTACGGCCATTTCTGTCACGGCTGTATTTTACCATCCACTTAATACTTAAAGACACTTTCCTGTCAGTACGAACTTCAGCAGGTATCTGGAAAGTGGCACCACCGATACGGCGACTGCGGACTTCAACACCAGGTGTAATATTGCCTAATGCTTTCTTCCAAATAT
Source organism: Ferruginibacter sp. (assembly GCA_039916545.1). Lineage (GTDB taxonomy): Bacteria > Bacteroidota > Bacteroidia > Chitinophagales > Chitinophagaceae > Ferruginibacter. The sequence continues at coordinate 14,536 of JBDSLD010000190.1, read as the reverse complement.
CATAACCATTTTCACCTGTTATTTTGGATACTTTATCAATGGCATCGTAAAAAATAATATAAGCGCCACTCTTTTTACCGGCCCACATTAAATTATTTACAAAACGGGTAACTAATCTGTCGTTAAACCTTGGATCTGGCGCTAATGGTATTTTTTTTGGTTGTGTCTTACGCATTGTTGTCTATTTATTATCGTTGTACGATAAACATGAAACGTGATATATTAAATTATTTTTTTGCTTTTTCTTTCTTGGTACCGTATTTACTACGGCTCTGCTTACGGTCTTTAACACCAGCAGTATCCAGGCTACCACGAACGATGTGATAACGCACACCTGGCAGATCCTTTACCCTTCCACCACGGATCAATACGATAGAGTGTTCCTGCAAATTGTGACCTTCACCCGGAATATAGGCAATAACCTCAATTTTATTGGTCAAACGAACCTTCGCTACTTTACGCAGGGCCGAGTTTGGCTTTTTAGGAGTAGTTGTATACACCCTTGTACATACACCACGACGTTGTGGACAAGCATCTAAAGCTCTTGATTTGCTTTTGGCTCTGATTATTTCTCTTCCTTTTCTTACTAACTGTTGTATTGTAGGCATTTTTAACCCTTTATTTTTTGGACGGCAAAGGTAGCTATTCTCAATTAAAAACGAAAATTAATAATTATATTTTTTTAGAACTTGTTGAAACTCCCTTGAGATGCCTGAAATACATTGCGTTAAAGTTACAAAAAGATAAGTTTTTCTGAGAAGACTTCGTTGGTATCCATATCGATACATCGTAAAGTGTAAATGCCTTTACCGATTGATGATGGCCGTGCTATTTCCAGGGTATTGTTATTTCCTGTTGTAAAAGTAGTCTCCCACAGGCCCTGGTTTACCATATTCAGCAGTCTTATTTTATACCGGTGCCTGGTATTCGTTTCAAAATCAACCTTGAGCATATCTGAGACCGGGTTCGGATAGCAATGAATAGCTGCTGCTGCAACTCCTTTACCCAACACCACTGTATTACTGTAACTAATAGAATTATTTGAGTAAAGTAATTTCAACCGGTAAAAGTTTTTACCGCTCAATGGCTTTGTATCAACAAAATCATAACGTTCAGGGCCGGAAGCATTCCCTTTTGCCCTTATCCTGCCGATCTCCGTGAAAATATTTTCGGTGTTTTTTCGCTCGGCGATATAACTTTTCAGCCCGGACTCTTCCACCGCCTGCCATTTCAGTTCTACCTGCTCCTGCATAAACTTACCTGTGAAATGCATTATTTTAACCGGCAGAACAAGGTAACACAGGCCGTTTAAATTATACACGTAAGTTCTTTTGACACAACCTGTATTCACTGTAACATGACAAATATAGGTGCCCGTGTCGCTGGCGGATAAAAAAGGCACATGCATATTGTATCCGGAACCAAGGAACGAACTATCAACACTGTTAAAATTTTCTTTCTTGTACCAGGCATAAGTAGCGTTGAAAATAGTATCCACTGATAAGGTACTGCTGCTTTGGAAGCAATTGCTGTCTACATCGATCTTATAATTTGCCAGCGGTAAAATACTCGCATCGCCCAGGGTCGCATTTCCGCAGGCGTCCAGTGCCCGCAAACGGATCAGGGAATAAGTAGTCGCGTTATTGATGCTAAAAATCGGGCTTGCCTGGGGAGCCGCAATGATTGACGGGAAGGCCGGCACGCTGCCTATTACTTCGTAAGAGAACGGACCTACCCCGTTAGATGCAACCGCTCCCACGCTAAAACCATTTACATCGCATTGGTAAGCGGATGACCTGTCTAAATTGGGATAATAATAAGGCGCTATAAAAACTGTATCGTATAAATATTTATTGCAAACATCATTTAGTTTGTAACTGACGATATATGTTCCTGTCCCAAGGTCATTAAAAGTAAACACACCGCTTGCCACAGCATTGGGCGCCAGTTGCGGAGAAAGGGCCATTCCATTTTTTTTGATAACCCTCACAGTAAATGTTCCCATATTCGTCGCGGTGGTCAATTGCAATTTACCCGATCCATTCAGCCAGGCTGCACTTGGGCATTGCGCAAATATTTTGGCAACATGAGTTGCGACACTGGCTGTAACACCGATTTTTGCCGAATCAATATTCCCGCAATTATCAGTGGCAAGAACCCTGTAAGTCTCACCCGCCAATGTACCCGGGATGCTGTCTATATTGATATTATTAGTACTGTAGTTTTTACTAAATAGTAAACTTTGATTGGGCCGGTAAATTTTAATATTTATGGGCAGGTTGCCACCGGTAACTGAAATCCCTATCGTGGCATAACCATACGAACATGACTTGCTGGTAGTCGCGGTAATATCTACAGGTATCCTGGTGACAGTGAAACACCTTAAAATAGTAGTGTCGTAACATGTGTTGATAATTTTAATACAATAACTGCCATAACCTAAATTATTAAATATTCCGTTCCCGTTGCAGCTTAACTGCAAATTGTTGCTATTGAAAATACAAAATTGCGGACTGTTGAGATTTTGCTGTCCGTTGATTCTTGCAGTAAAAGCAGCGCAAGTCCTGTTGCTGATGGTGACGGTACTGTTAACAGTGGGCGTGGGCGGTGATACTGTAAAACAATTGGTAAACAAAGTATCCGGACAGTCATTGTTGGCTTTTATACAATAGGCTCCGTAAGCAACAGAATTGAAAACACCCGTGGCGTTGCAACTTATCAACGTATTATCTTTCTTATACAAACAATATTGGGCGCCTGTCAAGTTAGTACTGGCAGTCTTTACGGTAAAGGTGGAGCAGGTTTTATTACTGATTGCAGTCGTAAGGTCATTGGCGATAGTGGCAGTCCCAACATTGAAACACCTGGTGATGGTTGTATCGTAGCAGGCATCGTAAATATCTACACAGTAACTGCCAGCCCGGAGGCTATCGAAAATTCCGGTGGTATTGCAGGTGACCAATACACCCGATCTGAACAAGCAATATTTTGGTGCAAACAAGCTATCCCCGGTGATAACAATCTTGATATTTTTACAATCAACATAAGATGGCGTAAATGCCGATGGAACAACAGGCTGAGGTTTTGAAACAGTAAAACACCTTGTGATAGTGGTATCCCTGCAACCATCCTTTGTTTTGATACAATAGTTACCGTAAGCAAGGTTATTGAATGTTCCACTGGAATTGCAGGCTACCTGGATATCCGATGCATTGAACAGGCAATAGGTAGGGTTGGTTAGCCCCACCTGTCCAATAACCGCAGTAGAAAATGTAGTACAGGTTTTATTAAAAATGTTCACACCAGTCCCGACTGACAACGGTGGCGGCAAAACTGTAAAGCATCTTGAAATAACAGTATCAGGGCATATGTCATGCGCCCGGATGCAATAACTGCCATACGGAATATTATTAAATGTGCCGGTATTATTACAGGCTACTTTTACGTTGTGATTATCATACAGACAAAAGTCAGCATTAAAAAAATTTACCAGGGAAGTTAAGCCAGCGGAGAACGAATTGCAGTTTTGATTACTGATATTTACCGTGGCTCCAACCGATGGATTAAATTTTAAAGGAGCAGTACCTTTTTTGATAATGCCACATCCATCTTTTGCAATAACGGTTACCGATGAAACACCCGCCAGGTAAAATTTAAAATTTGGATTGGACGACCAGATAGTATCCCCCGGATGCCTTACCACGCCATACATAAACCCAGGTATCGCAGTTACGGTACCTATATTCCCCTTGCTATCGATCACTTTGATAAAGCCGGTGGCGGAATCGCAGGATATCTTATCAAAATCATAGGAATCGATCCACCAGGTATAATTATTTATGGTGATATTTCTTGTTTGAATGCCACCACAGGAATCAGTCATCCTGATGCTATAATCGCCTGCTTTCAATCCTGCAAAAATCCCGGTGTTATTGGTAGTACCAATACCCGCGGGCGATGGTGCTACTATTGAATAAACAAAAGGCGACCTTCCAAATTGCCGGCCGTTTACAGTAATACTTCCATTACTGCCATTGTCGCAACTAACATGAACCCCGCTTAAGGTAAACCTTGGATCCTGGTAGTTGCCGGGCACGATGACATTGGTTTTTGTAAAAGTGCAATTAGAAATAATGTCATTGACGGTTATTGTATAGACCCCTGCTGAAAGCCCGGTGATGGAATCACTGGTAGTAAAATTGGTATTGACTGGTCCGGTAGTTTTGTATTTGTAAGAGCCCGATCCACCGGTTGCGTGAACTTTTATTGAACCGGTAGCTGCACAACGCGACTCGTAAGTACTAAAGCCCGCAGCAAGCGTTGCGCAATTCTGACTGTATAATAATTTTGGAAAAAGAAAACAAACACCCAGGAATAATAGTACAAAAAAGTGGATTTTTCGCATAGCTCGTAGGGTTTCGTTCCAGGGGGTGTGAAGGACCAGGTTACTGATAATTCAATAAGTTAACGAACGAGCGGTGACTTTATTGCTGAGAAATTTATTTACTCAAAACCACTTGATTAATAGTATGTTTTCATGGTATTTTGGCCCTGCAGGCACTGCAAAATAATGGCTATTGCGTAAGATTAATGAGAAGGTTTTACTACGTAAAAAGGGACATAAAATATGCCCCTTCAACTTATTATTGGTTTTGTAGAATCGCTTATCAAACCTTGTACAGCCAGCCGTAAATATCGGGCTCCTGGCCGTATTTGATGGCGTCCATTCTTCGTTTTATCTCCGGGGCGATGCTCCATTTTTCAACGTCGAATTTCATGACATACTCTTTATATTTTAGTTCTTTGATCAAAGAGATAGTAGCGGCCGTGCCAGTGCCAAAAACCTCGTTCAGATTACCAGCTTTATAAGCATCCATGATCTCATCGATGCTTAAAGCCCGTTCCTCAACCCGGTATCCTAATTCCTTTAAAATTACAATGGTGCTGTCCCTGGTCACGCCTTCTAAAATGGTTCCGGTTTCCAGGCCAGGTGTAATGGCAGTATTTCCAATAATAAAAAACACATTCATCGTACCACATTCCTGCACATATTTATGCTCAAAAGCATCCATCCACAATACCTGGTCGTACCCTTTTTTATTAGCTTCCGCGGAAGCCAATAAAGCACCCGCATAGTTGCCGGCGGCTTTTGCAAAACCATACCCACCTTCAACGGCTCGAACATATTTTTCTTCTACATAAATGCGCATGGGAGCAGCGTAATATGGTCCGGTCGGACTTAAAATAATTAAAAATTTATACTTATGACTTGGCCTTACGCCAATTGCTTCATCGCTGGCAAACATAAATGGGCGGATGTACAAAGCATGGTTTTCCCTGGCAGGTATCCAATCACGATCGATATCGATCAGCAACCGCATGCCTTCTATAAATATCTCTTCCGGAACAGCCGGCATCTGCATTCTTTCAGCTGAAATATTAAACCTTCTGAAATTATCGTATGGCCTGAAAATATGCGCCACACCTGCTTCATCTTTATATGCTTTGATACCTTCAAAAATTGCCTGTCCATAATGTATAGCGGCTAGTGATGGGTCGAGTTGCAAGGGCTGGTACGGTAAAATCCGGGGAGTCTTCCATACACCATCTTCATAATCAACCTCCAACATGTGATCGGTAAAGTGCTTTCCGAAGGGAACATTTTCTAAACTTATTTCATTTAGTTTGCTATGTGTTGATTTAGTAATTTTAAAATCTCCTACTGCTATCATAATCCTTAATTTTACTACAAAGAAACAAAAAAAATTACAGAGTAAAGTTCAGTCTCATGAGTTTAAATAATATTCAACTTCCACCGGTTGTTTTACAGGAGCTGTTCAAACACTCCCTGGTTAACCTGAAAAGTGAGAAAGAAAAGGAAACAAAAACGGCTTCAAAAGGCTTCGCTACACTTGGCAATAATCGCAGGCATATCCTTATCCTGGTAGATGATGTCGAAACATTGTTCCTGCCCGATGATCAATTGAATTTTTTACTGGGCATCTTATCTGCCTGCCAGTTAACAATGGAGGATGTGGCCATTTTAAATGTCAAAAAAAATATTCCGGTCACTTATAAAACACTCACCGAAGCGTTAAAGCCGGAGAAAGTTTTCCTATTTGGTGTTAACCCGGTGCAGATCGAATTACCACTTGATTTTCCCAATTATCAAATTCAACAATATAATAACCAGGTGTACCTGACCGCGCCTTTATTATCCCGTTTCCAGGATAACAAAGCGGAAAAGACCAAACTCTGGAACTGTTTGAAGCAAATTTTTGGGATGTAATGAAAGGGAGGAATCCAAGATACCGGAGGCTTGATACTGAAACTTGATACTGGATACCTGGATACTGGATTCTTGATTTTTAATTCTTGATTTTTAATTCATCACCCCTAACCCAACTCCACCAAATGAACACACTTATTTTCGCTACTAATAACCAGCACAAAGTTGATGAGGTAAGGTTGGTATTAGGAAACCTCTTTGACATTGTTACTTTAAAAGAAGCAGGGATTGATATTGATATTCCTGAGCCGCACGATACACTGGAGGCCAATGCGTCTGAAAAATCTACTACTATTTACAGGCTTACGCAAAAAGATTGTTTTAGTGAAGATACCGGCCTGGAAGTAGCGGCATTGGATGGAGCGCCCGGTGTAAAAAGTGCCCGCTATGCAGGCGGTGACAGGTCATTTAAAGCGAACATTGAGAAACTACTTCAAAATTTAGGAACCGGTGAAAACAGGAAGGCCCGTTTCAGAACGGTTATTTCCCTGATATTAGATAAAAAAGAAGTTCAGTTTGAAGGCATTTGCGAAGGAGAAATCATAACGGAAGAACGTGGACAAAATGGGTTTGGATATGATCCGGTTTTCGTACCTTTAGGTAGCAGGCTTACCTTTGGAGAAATGAATACACAAGAAAAAAGTACTTTTAGCCATCGCAAAAAAGCAATGGACAAATTGATTTCGTTTTTACAATCTTCCGGCAGGTAAGCTCTTCATTTGTATTTGACTGCTTTAATATATAATTTGTTATTTCCTTTTTTTTAAACATTTCGACACAAGCTTTACGAATATAAACAGGCATTTTTTATTGATCCTAAAAATAGGATTAATAAAAGCAAATTATTTTTCAACCCTCATAATGTATTGAAATATACATGGCCAGAATAAAAATTGATATCCCTGATAATAGTATCGCCTCTGTTCATATCAGGGTCCGGATCGGTGACATCAACTACGGAAACCATGTGGGCAATGACGCTTTTGTTGCCTTTATTCATGAGGCGCGCCTGCAGTGGTTGCAGCAAAATAATTATACAGAACTGAATATTGACGGCACGGGTTTGATCATGAGCGGGCTTTCCTTTGAGTTTAAAAATGAATCTTTCTATGGCGAGGAGATCTCCATCATAATCAGTGCCGGCGAGATTTCTAAAGTAAGCTTCGATCTGTTCTATCAATTAACCACAGAAAGAAAGAATGAGACCATACTGTTGGCCAAAGCAAAAACAGGGATGGTTTGTTATGATTACGAAAACAAAAAAGTAGCAGCTATCCCACAAGGGCTGTTGAAAATGTTAAAGCCTTATTGATCAGGTACTATTCCAGATTATCCAGCTGGCTTCTGCCTGTATCAGCAACATCTCGTAACCATTTTGAACGGTAGCGCCTTTTTCTTCTCCCTTTTGTAAAAACAATGTGCTGGCAGGTTTGTAAACCAGGTCGTACAAATAATGGCCGGCAGTAATTAAATGGTAAGGAATGCCGGGCGCTATGTTTTCATTGGGGTACATGCCTGCCGGGGTGCAATTAATAATGACCTTGCATTCGTTTATTATTTGTTCATCAATGTTATTATAACTGATGAATCCATCTTTTAGGGCCTCGTTTCGTGTGACCACTAAAAAATCGATTCCTATTTTCTTAAGCACATATTGCACGGCTTTGGAAGCGCCGCCAGTACCCAATATCAAGGCCTTTGTGTGCATTGGTCCTAATCCCTTGCGAAAGGATTCTTCAAAACCAATAATATCCGTGTTGTAAGCAACCAATTTGTTGCCGGTAATTTTTATGCTGTTAGTGGCTCCTATGAACTTCACTTCCTCCGACATTTCATCTACAAACCGTAGCACCTGCTCTTTGTAAGGTATTGTTACACCCAATCCTTTTAACAAGGGATTGGCAGCAAGAACGCCGGGGAAATCATCTATCGATTTTATTGCGAAAGCTTCAAAAAAACAATCCGTTAACCCTTCTCTTGCAAATTTTTCCGTAAAATATTGCTTTGAAAAAGAATGTCCCAGCGGATAGCCAATCAAACCGTATAATTTCATTAAACGAGCTCTTTATTGAGGTACAATTCAAATGTATCGCCTCTTAAACCGATGCGCATGGTTTCTAAGGGGATCACTTCTGTGGGAGCGATATTGCCAAGGTTGACATTACAGCCGATAAGCTCTAAAAAGTACAATTGCTGTGCTTTTTGCGGCGCCTCCCATAATATTTTCTCTTCGGGTATTTGCGTCAAAATTTCCTGTACAAGCCCTTCCCTGACCTCACCGGTACCACGATATATCCCGACATTTCCTGCTTCCCTGGCTTCAGCTATCACATAAGTAGCGCCGGCTTCCAGCTCTGCACGCATTAGCTCGATCCATTTATAGGGAGGAATTATATGTGCCGCATCCTTACTTCCAACCTCGCTCAAAACGATACCGTGTTTGGTTAGTTTTTCAATATACCCGCATTTTTCAGCGTGCGGAATGGTAATGGATCCATCGCTTACTTCCATATAACTAACGCCAAATTCTTTACAAACATCTATATAGTCATCAAATTGATTTCTCACCAGGAATGCTTCAAATAAGGTGCCGCCAAAATAAACTGGAATGTCATAAGACCGGTACACTTCCAGTTTCTCTTTCAGATTGGGAGTAACGTAGGCGGTTCCAAAACCCAATTTAACCATATCAACATGCGGGTAAGATACGCTCATGAAATTTTTTGCTTCTTCCACACTTAATCCCTTGTCCATCACCATTGTAATACCATGTTCACGCGGTTTTATATTACGTTCTGGTATTTGCGTTAAATGAAAATTCATATTGGTTTTTTAGTAATGGCGCAAAGATAACCAATGAGTACTAAATGCAGGTGAAGGAAAAGTGAATTCAGCAAGAAGGATTAAATGGATTTGCTGCGCTTAAACCTGGCAATTACATCAACCACCAACTGGCTCTGTAAAAGAGAAGGATTTAATTCGATCAGCTTTTTCACAAGTTTCGGGTTTTTGTTCATGCCTGCTTCTAATTGCAGGATGGCTTCCTTTGATTTTCCGAGTGCCAGTAAGAAGGCGCTTTTATAAAAAGTGAATATAGGTTTCATATTAGTGAGTACGATCGCGTGCTCCACGTATTCCAGGCCCTCTTCAAAACATTTAGCGTGATAGAGGCATTTTAGCAATTCGAGCCATCCATTGCTGTTTTTGGGCCTTGTCCTTACAACATTGCCGAAATACTGGACTGCTTCCTCTATTTTGCCCTGTTCCATATAACATTGCCCCATAGCAAGGTTATACTCAGGTTGCATGCGATGAACCCGCATGGCGATTTGCAGGTTTTTAATTGCACTTTCCCAAACACCTTCGTTCATGTACGTGCAGGCTATTTTATAATACAACTGGGTGTCGTCCTGGTTAAGATGAGCAGCTTTACGGTAATTAAACCTGGCCTGTGCGTAATTTTGCAGTTTGTCGAAACAGTGCCCGATCGCTTCGTAAATTACATCCTCCGGCCGGGCAAGTTCCAATACTTTTTGCAATACTTCTATTGCTTCTTTATACTTTCTTATCCGCAAATAGGCGTCGCCCATATTGCGCCAGGCATAATCAAATTTCTCATCGATGGCTACAGCATATTGATATGCATCAATGGCCTTTTCATATAGTTTTATTCCCTGGTAAGCTGCAGCCAGGTTGAACCAGGCCAGCTCGCTAAATGGAAAATCTTCTATTATTTGCTGGTGTAACCTTATACCCTCTTCATTGCGACCGGTAAAATCAGTCCAGAAACATATCTTGTACAAAGCTTCCTCGTTATTTGGATCGAGTTCGAGTATTATTTTCAGGCAGTCAAATACTTTATCAAAATTCTCATAATCGTCATATACGTCAGTCAGTTCAAAAAGAAGCTCAATTTTTTCATCTCCTTCAAAATAATTTAGCGCCGCTTCCAATACAGCTGCTGCCTTGCTTTGTTGATCCAGCGCGAGATAAGCATCTGTTTTTAAAATATACAGGTTGATATCGCTGCTGTCCAGCAATTCAGCCTGTTCTAAGAAATAAAGTGCTTCGCGGTATTTTTTTGTTGCGATCAGCAAATCGCATTTTTTTAATAAAAGGGAAGAAGAATAAGGATATTGCTCGATTGAAAATTCTGCAGCTTCGAGGGCTTTTACCAATTCATCCTTTTCATCAAAATAATCAATTATTTTCTCGAAGGAATCTTCTTCGATTAATGAGTGGCTTCTGCCTGACTTAAGATTATCGAATTGCTGCAACAATTCTCTTAATTCATCCCGATCTTGGCGGTAAGGATATTTGCTCATGGGCTTGTAGGTTACTGTAAAGTACATTAAAATAAATAAATCGACAACAAATTGTAACTATTTTTAAACCTGAACGTTAAAGAAAAGTCAAAAGAAGGGATGAACGGTTATATTATTAACAAAAAAAAATACTATATTTGAAAATTAAATGTATTCCAATGAACAGATTCTCCAAAATATTGCTTGTGATTGCTGTACTTGTCGGTATAGCAGCTGAAGCTTGGGCCGACAGGGGTGTTGGAAGAAAAAACAAGAACAAAACAATTTTAAATATTACAGCACCCACAAATGTCAGGAGTTCCATCGCTTTTAATTTAAAATCAGGCCTTAGCTACAAAGGTAGTTTATTAGACACCCGTCAAACGGTTGGCAATGCTATTATGAATTCATCGATCATTACTTATCAGAAAGGCAATACCACTTACATTGTTCCTTACAAAAACAAGATAACCGTAGCCGAAATCGGGCAAAATTATACCGGTGTAAAAATTGTAATCAGGAAGAAATAAAAATATTGATTTAAAGAAACCCCTCAAGTTGTAAAAACTGAGGGGTTTTTTATTTATACCCGACACTTAAATTTCCTGTTAGGCGTTGAAATTTTATATGTAAAAAGCAGTTGCAGTTATTTCTAAAAGCCATACTGGCTAGTGATCTTCTCCTTTGCCACTTTTATTTTCATCATAGGTCATAACCCGGTACCCGGATTTTGGAAAATCAAATTTAGATGTTGGCAATGGGCTAAAGTCGATCTTCGACAATAAGTATTTTATAACGCGTTTATCCGTTTCAAATTCATATTCCATAGGAAATCCAGGTAAGTTCTTAAACGCCTGGCTATATTCTTTGTTCATTGGTACGAGGTCCGGCGTATAATAAACTGAAACAGAGGAACCGTCTGATAATTTCGCGACCGCCCGTTTGCAATTATAACCTTCAATGACTTTTGTTTCTGCTGTAGTTACAAAATTTACCCCGTCAAATTTCTTATTGGTAGATTGCCAGTTTTCTTTGGTCAGCGTAATCATTAACTTTTGGCCGCTGTATTCTTTCAAAATCGCTGCTGTACCGGTCTTGGCATTATACAAAGTAGTTTCTGTACCTAAAGTACTGGTTATATCTGTTCTGCTTAGGCCTCCTTTTAAATAGACAGTTGTTTTCGCACCGTTTAAGCCGCCTGTGGTTTTAGGCGCATTACCCTTAGGCTGCACTTCGATATCATAGGTAGCGGTTCCTTCGGAGATTGTTTTTTGAGCGAAGGAAACCAAGCCGGAAACCAGTAAACATCCAATCGCTAACAGTCTTAGACTTTTCATTTTATTTATTTGATTAAAGATAACATAATCCTGTGCCAATTTAACTTGACCAGGAAACTAAAAGACCTGTAAAACTTCGATGGGTTTACAGGTCTTTTTTATTTAACAAGAAATTCTGGTAATTGATCTACTTTTTTGTTTTGGTTTTTAAATCCTGTACTTTTTTATTGGCATCCTGCATGGCCTGTATCCGCTCCTGGAGTTTACTTTGCTTCACCGGTTTCTTCCTGTTTATCTCTATCTGTGTCAAGATCTTATCGTGATCGATGATATATTTCTGGATCACAATCTGCAAAATAAGCGTGATCGTATTTGAAATAGTGTAATACCAGGTTAGCGCAGACGGTAGTTTATTAAATACACCTAATAACAGAACGGGAAAAATATAAGGCATATATTTCATTACCGGATTCGAATTATCCTGCATGCTGCTCATGCTATAAATCGAAATCAGCAAGCTCGTAAGCGTGGCTGTAATTGTAAATAAACTTACATGATCACCATAAAAAGGAATTTCAAACGGCAGGTTATAAATTGAATCATAGGCCGCCAGGTCCTTTGCCCAAAGGAAATTTTCGCCGCGCAAAGAAATATTACTTTGGAAGAAATAATATAAGGACATGAAGATGGGAATCTGTAGCAATGCGGGTAAACAGCCACCCAGGGGGCTCACCCCTGCCGATTTCCACAGTTTCATTTGATCCATGCTAAATGCCTGCTTATCATCCCCGTGCTTATCTTTTAACTTGTCAATTTCCGGTTTTAATGCTTTCATTTTGGCTCCGCTGACATAGCTTTTGTAAAGAATAGGCGAGGTAAGCAAGCGAATAAAAAGTGTTAATAGTAAAATCACAATTCCCATGCTGGCAACATTCTTCCTGAGCAGGTCAAATACCGGTAATAAAACATGGCGGTTGATATATTTAACAAATGCGAAAACGCCATCACCGTAGGGCACGATGTATTCCATTTGATTATTATAGGCTTTCAATATATGGTAATCACTCGGCCCATAAAATAATTGCAAAGGAATTGTTGCGTTGCTTCCTGCGGGTACATCCATACGGAAATTGGCGCTGGTTTGAGCAATGATATGCATTGAAGTATCTGCAGGGACATTCCATTTTACTTCAGCTGAAGGAAATTTAGTTTTGTTGATCAATGTGGTGATAAAAAACTGTTGCTTTAATGCCAGCCAGTCTACCGGTTTATCAAACTTTTTTGTGTCGCCGGATCCAAGTCTTTCAAAATCAAAACTGCCATCTTTTACCTGGCAGATATGTGTTTGGCCTTTCTCATAGGTGATATCCTTTTCTACCTGGCGTGTTTCTGTTTGCCATAATAAATTAACCGTGTTTTTTGTTACCAGTTTATCTGCTCCTACCATGATAATAGAAAAATCAATCATGTAATCATTTGCAGGCAATGTATATTGATGAGTAACCTGCTGTGAGCTGGTTGAATCTTTAATACTAAAGCTAATTGTCTGGCTCTTGTCAGGATTCACAATTTTTGTAGCGGGGGCAAATGTAAGATCGCTTGTTTGTGCGGTTATTTGGTTACCGGTATTTATATCATAAGAGATTTTATTGAATGCCCCGTTTTGTAATATGATCTGTTTACCATCCAGGGTTTTATATTTCTTTAATTCTACAATTTTTGGTTGTCCGCCCTTGTTGGTAAAAGTCACTTTCACCAGGTCATTTTCAATGACGGTTAATTGTTCAGGTTGATTAAGAAATTCCTGGAAACCACCGGCCGATTGTTTTATATGGGCTGTAACTGCATTTATAGAATCCTTTGCCTGCGCGACAGGATCGGCTTTTGGCCTGGTTGCAGCAGTAGAATCAGCTATTCTTTTTTGTTCGGCCAGGTAAGCCTGGTTTCCCCTGCTGTTAAAATAAAGCATCCCGATTAAAAGCAATCCAATCAGCACAAATCCGATCACGGTATTTCTATCCATTCCCATAATTATAATTTAAGTGTGCAAAGGTAATTAAAGTTTGTAGTTATTGGTTTGTAGTTTAGGTTAAATAAAAATGCCCCGAAATCCGGGGCATTTTACTATAAAAAAAGCATTAATTATTTTTTTGCTGCAGGAGCGGCAGCTTTTGCGGGAGCAGCGGCTTTTGCAGGAGCAGCTTTCGCAGCAGCAGCTTTTGGAGCCGCGGCTTCTTCCTGTTTCAACTGACGGGTCATCGTTACAGAAGCGATCGGGATACGCGGAGAGTTCATGATCTCCATATTATCCGCTTTTACATCCTGAACCCTGATGTTCTCGTTCAATTCCAGGTTAGTAATATCCAATTCGATATTTTCCCTCAAATATTTAGGCAACAATTTTACCTTTAAACTTTTCATTTTAGTAACCAGTTTACCACCAGCTTTAACACCGGCAGGCGCGCCGGTAAACTTCAGTGGCAATGTAACCGTTACTTTTTTATCAGCAACCAACTCTAAAAAATCTACATGGATAAGTTTATCACTTACTTTGTCAAACTGCAGGTCTTTCAAAACGCACCTGTAAGTTTTTCCATCGATAGTTGCTTCTACCACCATAAATTCGGGGGTGTACACGATGTTTTTAAAAGCTGTTGCAGGAGCGG
>JBDSLD010000189.1:0-53654 GCA_039916545.1 Ferruginibacter sp. | reverse complement strand
TGGAAATAACGTAACCGCGATCGAATACACGACTTACAAAGATATGGCGCTTGAAAAAATGCATGAAATAAGAGAATCTGTTTTTAGCAAATACAACCTAACCTGTATGCATGTTTACCACAGTTTGGGTAAAGTTGCCGCCGGTGAAATCTCCTTATTCGTTTTCACTTCTTCTGCACATAGAAGGTCTGCTATTGAGGCTTGTGAAGAGACCGTAGAAAGAATTAAATCTGAGCTGCCGGTATGGGGAAAGGAACTGTTCGACAATAATGAATATCAATGGAAGGAGAATAAATAACTATGGTCAATATTACACATAAAAATAACAGCCTGCGGAAAGCGGTAGCTACTGCGATCCTTACCGTTTCAAGTCCTGCCACGATTGAAGCGGTGAAGAATAAAACAGTTCCCAAGGGGGATGTATTTGAATTTTCCAGGGCGGCAGGTTTACTGGGTATTAAAAAGACAAGCGATGTGATCCCTGACTGCCACCCGCTGCCGGTGGAATATGCCAGCATTACTCACCTCATTGATGAACTAACGATTGTGATCACGGTAGAAGTGCATACCATTTACAAGACCGGCGTGGAAGTAGAAGCTATGCATGGCGCGGCAGTTACGGCATTAACGATGTACGATATGCTAAAGCCGATTGATAAGGGAATAGAAATATCGACTATTCGGCTGCAGAGTAAAAAAGGCGGAAAAACGGATGTCAAAAATAACTGGCCGGCTGACCTGCGCTGTGCCGTGATCGTTTGTTCCGACAGCATATCCGAAGGTAAAAAAGAAGATGGTTCTGGAAAAGTGATCATTCAAAAATTAGAACAATTTAATTTATCGGTTGATTCGTACAAAACTATCCCGGACGATTTTGAGGTGATCCAAACAACCGCAAGACAATTGAGCGAAGAAGGATTTAACCTGGCTGTTTTTACCGGCGGCACGGGCCTTTCACCGCGCGACCTTACACCTGATGCAATCGCACCTTTACTGGACAGGGAGATCCCGGGTATAATGGAAGCGGCCCGGAATTATGGACAACAGCGAACAGCTTTCGCAATGTTGTCACGAGGCGTTGCAGGATTTATTAAAAATACACTGGTGATCACATTACCAGGTTCCACGCGTGGCGCCGAAGAAACAATGGACGCTTTATTTCCTTACGTGCTACATGTATTCAGGGTAGCTGAAGGCATGCGGCATGACTAAAATTAATTTTAAAAATCAGTCCTTTCGCACCCTTTCCCTTTCATCCCTGGAGCCACTCACTTCCTTTCCCCGATCCTTACTGCTGCCCGAACCAAAAGATCGTGAATAAGTAAGTCTTATGATAGGTGATTTTGCCGATTCTGTTTTGATCGAGACATGGTTCCTGATAGCAAAAGCCTCTTCGGTGACTGATCCGTAATACACATTGATGCGTTCGGTACGTAACAAATCAGACACGGATAATTGGAATGTTCCTTTGTTGTTTTTTAAGTCTTTTTTTATACCTGCGTTCAACATTCCATACCCATCCGATTTAACCGTTCCATTATAAGCATATGAACCATACCATCCTGAAAACTCAGCAGAAAAATCCGCTGGCAACCTGAACAGCTGGCTAAAATTCAGGCTATATCCCACATAATTTTTTTCGTAAGGATGCAGGGTGTATGCTCCTTTCAATTGCCTGAGCCCGCCAACAAAGCCATAGTTCATGCTCCACCAGTTATTTAATTTCACTGGTATATTTGCTTGCAGGGTTATATTGTTTTGCCTGGCAAGATTTTGTGGCGAAATGTATAAAATATCTGCCGCCGGACTTTGAGATAACTGGTACCTTGTTATTGCATCCTTATCACGGCTGAATAGAAGAGAAAATGAATAACCGCGATAATTATATCCAAATTTTAGATTGTTTGTGATTGTGGGTTTTAAAAAGGGATTGCCTGTATAAACGGCCGTCGGATCGCTATACCCAACATAAGAGGCAAGGTCGTTGTAGGAAGGGCGGCTAATTCTTTTAGTATAGGATATTTGCAACTCCGATTTGTCAGTCAGCTTTTTTGCAAAAAATATATTTGGGAACACGGAACCGAGTTTGCGGTTAATGATTTTGATACCGGTTTTCGGGTCGTTCATATTGGTAGTGGAGTACTCGTACCTTAGTCCTGCAACCAGGTTAGCCGATTGACTTACCTGCCAGTTAAAAGAAGCATAAGTCGCTCCGATGGCCTCTTTCATTACAATGTTATTGGTGGTCTGGTCACTGCTTACCCAGGCGCTATCAATAAGGCTAAGAATACCGGATAGACTTGAACTTTGGGTATAGGTACTTTTAATGCCTGCTTCTAATTTTACCTTTTTGTTTAACTGTTTAGTATAATCCATTTTAACAACACCCACCCGGATCGTCGTGTTGGCAAATCCTCTTTGCCGGGAAGAAAACAGGTTGCTGCTACTGCCAGCCTGCAAGCCATGTTTATCGATAAAAGAACTTTGTGTTTTAGATGAAGCGTCATTGCCAAAATAAAGATAATCCACATCAAGGCTTATTTTTTCTCCCTCCCTTATCGACTTATCGAAGTAAACAGAATTCACCACATTATTCCATTTATTTATTCCCTTATTGGCACCCGTAAAAATTAATAATGAGTCGGGTAAAACATTGTAGCCGGCGTTAACTGAATTTACGGAAGATGCAGAGCTGCTGTTAAAAGCAATATGTCCACCGACGGTAACCCGCGGATTTAATTTGATATCTATCCCCAGCGTAGCATCATGGTTATTTCTTAAAACATTTGTCGTGTCTATGAAAACAACTTCAACAGGTCCGCCCATGAACGGCATATATTGCGCGCTCGTAATATACATTTCGCTATAAGTTTTATTTCGGAAAAATGTATAGGAGCCAGACAGGTTAATGTTCCTGGTGTTCCGATTGAGGTTGATATTCGCCATTGCTTTTTCTCCTTTTCCATAACCACCAGTCATTGAAACAGCACCGCTGGTGCCCTGTTTCTTATTCTTTTTTAAAACGATATTGATAAGTCCTGCTCCGCCCTGCGCATCATAATTTGCGGGTGGTGTTGTTAATAATTCGATCGATGCAATATCATCCGCGCTCATACTGTTTAACAAGCTCACCACCTGCTCCATAGGCATATACATCAGTTTGCCATTCAGCATGACCATTACTCCGGCTTTTCCATTTAAAGCGATGCTGTTATTACGGTGATCCACCACTACACCTGGTGATCTTTCCAAAACTTCAAGGGCTGAACTTCCTTTTGTAAGTAAGCTATTTTCTACATTTACTATTATTCCGCCGGGCTGCTGTTGGTACAAAGGTTTTTCCGCCCGTAGTACAACTCCTTCGAGTTCTGTTGTATGCTCCTGCATGACAATAATGCCAAAATTTTTATCTTTTTGTGAAGCTGTAATTTCAAATACTGGTGAGTGCCAGGTGATATAACCCGTAATACTAAGCTGCAGGATATAGCTGCCGGGCGCTATATTCTTTAGTTGATAGTTTCCCTCTTTATCTGTCAGCCCTGCACTAACCGTTAAGGTATCACTGCTATTCAAAACACTAACATTTGCAAATACAATTGGCCGGCCATTTACTGTAGCAAGTGTTCCGGCGACCTGGCAAAGACCTTGCAGAATACAGAACATAAAGAATACAACGTTTAAAATTTTCATACTACATGTATTTAAAAGCATTTTATTTATTTAGACATGCTTCGTCCGGGATTAATTTCAGGCTAACCTGCTTTTCATCGTACAAATTAAACTGGTAGTAAAAGTTTATGAATATTATATGCTGAACACTCAATTAAAATTGACGAAATACCTGTTGGACCGGAAAACTCATGTATCAAAAGAAAAATGCCCGCCGTTCCCTTTCATCAACCAGAAACACCCTTTCATCAATAATTTAATGCAGGTCACATTCTATAGGAAGCAAGTCAATATAATTTCCCTAATTTTAAAATCATTGTGGCGCAGGGAGACAGTTTCGTAAGTTTAAAAAATTTTACATGTTGCAAACCGGCCATTCAAAATATAACTGGTTCTTTAAATACAAACTTTATCACATACCTTTTTGGTTTGCTTACCATTGCATGTGGTGGGCCGTAACGATCAGTAGTTTTTCAGGAGTTGCCAACAATATTTTATTTTCAGCCTATGCGATAAAGTTTGGTTTTTATGTAATTTTCCAGGCTACCGGCGTATATTTTAATCTCTACTATTTAATCCCAAAATTTTTAGAAAAAGGGAGGTACATTCAATATGTGTGTTTTGTAATCCTAACAATTATTGTAACCGCTGTTGTTATTGCTTCGGGTTATTATGCGAGCGCGTGGTTATCCGGAAGATCTTTTTTGGAGATGTATGGAAAAGACCCCGCTGATTACCTGTATTTTTTTAAGATCAATACGCTTCCTTCCACTGCCGCCAGCATGACGCTGGCAATGAGTGTTAAGCTTACTAAAAACTGGCTAAAGACGAAGCAAAGAGAGCAACTGCTTGAGAAAGAAAAATTAGAAACGGAACTGAAGTTTCTTAAGTCGCAGTTTAACCCGCACTTTCTTTTTAATACCATCAATTCCATCTTTGTGTTGATCCACAAAAACCCTGATATGGCTTCGGATTCATTGGCAAAATTTTCGGATTTGCTGAGGTACCAACTGTACGAATGCAATGAACAGCAGATACCCCTGGGACAGGAATTAACCTACCTGGAAAATTTTATTGAACTGCAAAAGCTAAGACAGGACCAGGATCATACCGGGTTGACAATAGATATAAAACAACAGCATTCCTCTAATTATACCATTGCACCTTTTGTATTGATCCCGTTTATTGAGAATGCTTTTAAACACGTATCCCAAAGACAAGACAAGTTGAATTGGATAAAGATGGAATTACATTTCGATCAGCGTCAACTGTACTTCGATATTTCAAACAGTACTTCAGATCAAAATATATCCACTGAGTTTATCCATTACAGCGGCATCGGACTTAAAAATGTTCAGCGCCGTTTAGACCTGCTTTATCCTGGTAAACACACTTTAAAAATAGAAAGTGACAATGACCAGTTCCGGGTAATGCTCGAATTAAATCTTTACCAGCACAGTCCAAAATTGATACCGGTGCCGATGGAATAAATATGACCTTGAACATTTATCTATAAATAATTAAGACCCGGTTTTAAATTTCTCTTTATGATGTTAAAATGCATAACCATCGATGATGAACCGTTAGCCAGGGAATGCATTTCCAATTACATAAGGGAAGTGGATTTTTTGCAGCTGTCAGGCACAGGAAGCAATCCTGTAGACCTAACCTTATTACTGGGTGAGCATGATGTGGACCTGGTTTTCCTGGATATCCAAATGCCCGTTATGAATGGCATCGAATTTCTTAAAATGACCAAGAACCTGCCCATGGTTATTATTACTACTGCTTATCCAAGCTATGCGCTGGAAGGCTTTCAGCTGGACGTAATGGATTACCTGGTTAAACCGATCACCTTTAACCGTTTCTTCAAAGCCGTTAGTAAAGCCAAAGATTATTACCAGTTGCTTGCAAGGCCAGCCATACCGGATGTTTCAAAGAATAACCAGGAAGCGACAGATTATTTTTTTATCAAGTGCAACCATAAATATGAAAAGATATATTTCAACGACATCCTTTATATAGAAGCCATGCAGAACTATATTACGATTCATACCAATAAAGGAAAATATATGACACTTTTGTCACTGAAAAATATAGAGCAAAATGCAGACAAGCGGTCCTTCATCCGCGTCCATAAATCCTTTATTGTTGCAATTTCAAAAATAGAGGCCATCGAAAATAACGATGTTATCATTCAATCATTTCGCATACCGATAAGCCGCAATTACCGCGAAGAAGTTATTGAAAAAGTTGTCAATAACAGGCTTTGGAAAAAGTCGGGAGATGCTTAGCAGCATGTGACGTTACAAAATCTTTTATTTCCACATCCTGTCAAATAATTTTGGACAAATTGCTTTCATTGTTTGCGGATCTTCTTCCTTCCAGGTGACGTCGATACTTTTGTAATCGCCTTCTCCAAACTTAAAATTGTCGCCAATAAAATCATACAGGTCCTTGCCTGTTTTGTTTTCAAATGCAGTAACTGCTACCTGCCAAAAACCTTCAAATTCATATTCATCCATTTCTTCATCGAGCGCCCTAATCAAAGAATCCGGGTTTTCTTTTGCCTTGTAAAATATATCCTTGCCTCTTGAGATCAGCCAGCACCTGAAATATTCAAATCCGTCGTCGGAGCAACCTCCGTTCATCAGGTAAGCGGCGCACCACATATCAGAAGTGTAGGTGTCATATAAAAATTTATCTGTCTGTAAACGAAACCCCACTATTTCAACCGGTGTAAGTTGCTCTATTTTCGAAACCAAATACTCTTCCTGTTCGTCCTGGTCAGTCTTTTTTAACGAGGCATGAATGAGCTGCCAGTAAATATTTTCATCTAGCAGCTGGTCAGTTTTTACCGGATCGGAGCCATTGCCTGCAGAATTATTTCTTCCAAATAGTTTATCGAATAAGCCCATAGGTATTTAATTTTTTTATGAAGAAGATTTTCTTAGTATGTTTCTGACGGTATACTATCCCAGCCTCACTCCTACCCTTAGCGCTTTCAACCCACTCACTCCCTGCAGGTCCTCGAGTTCAAAATATTCCATGTTGTTTAACAAAATATGCCTTTCCTGCAACTTATGGATATAGGATTGATATTCAGCAATATCCTTTTCATCATAATATACAATGGCAATTTTACCGACCTGAACCAAGCGTTCCGCCGTATCCTTTAAATGTACTTTATCAATGCGTTTTTTTATGATGTGGTACCTGATATTGTAAGCTCCTTCCACATCAAATCTGCGTTCATCATTTCTGAAACTAATGTCGATTGGGCGGGAATGCACAAAGACGAGTTGTGTGGTGTGCAACTCATGCTCCAGCTGCGGCAACAAGGAATGTGTAAGCCTTGCGATGGCAGCCATCGCCTGTAATTGTATCAGCCGTGTTTTATGAAGATGGGTTTCTTTGAAGGGTGTCTTTGGAGCAATTGATTGTCCGAGGTAAATATCGTATTCTATGCCATCCGTTCTGATCTTTTCAAAATAACAGGGGTAGGATGACTGCATTTCTACTTTCAGTAAATCCAGGTATTGCCCAACGGCGCTGTTGATCACGGAAATTGAGGATTCAAGCCTGCGTCTTTCAAAGTAAGCATCACCCTCGTCTTCATCGATTGCATCATGATACCGGGTTATTTTTTTGGCGATCAAATCAGGTCTCTCATTTCTGAAAGTATCCAGGTAAGGGCCTGCTTCTAACTGGAGAAAATCGTCCAATAGAAATTCCTGTTCGATGGTAATAAAATCAGACAACTGGTACAACCAATGATCGCAGGCCACCATAAAATCTTTCACTTTTTCCGTGAAACCGGTTTGTTCGATCGCCTGCAAGATATCCCTGAGGTGGTTTAGTTGTACGAGCAGATCCTTACGCAATGCCTTATTTCTTTCGATGGTTGAATTCTGAATATCGATTGCGCCGTAAAGTGGGTAAACATCAGTAAAAGCGATGGTCTCAATGGGAGCATTTTTTTTCTCCACCATGTGGTTGCGGAAGTAGTGCCAGGCAACCTCGTTGAATTTCCATTCAACAGAGGGCTGGATATTGGTGAACTGTTCCTTAATAATTGTATTGATTGAATTCTTAAACTTATCTACAAAGAATTGTAGTAATTGTGCAATGAAAGGTACTACCGGCCTTAAGCTGTCGCGTAAATGGTTATCATAGGTGATTGCGGCGCCATCTGTACTGATTTCAAAAATACCTACTAACTGGGTGCCGGCGTAAACAGGCGCCAAAGAATAAAATGTTATATTGGATTTATTGAGCGCATGTTGAATAATTTCCGGCAGTATTTTATTTTTTGATGAAGGGAAATGAGTGATCAGCGCAGGTGATTTCAAAAATGATTTAATAAAAGTGTCAAAGGTTTTTTTGGGAACACCCTGTTCCACACAAGTTTTAACAATGATGCTAAAAGGGAAGTTTTCATACAGCAGGGCCGCCCGTTTATTGATGGTAAAAATCGGCATCAGGCCAAAACGGTAATGTTGGTTGCCAGCAATGGTTTGCAATAAACGGGTAATCTTATTAAAAGCGGCCACACTGTTTTTTACATTTATCCCGGTTACTTCCTTACTGATCTGTTCAATGGCTTGCCTGGCAGTTACGTTGGTAAGGGTTATGATCGAAAATCCACTGGCGATCATTTCCTTCAACGGAAGCATGTGTTCCAGCTTTTTTACACCTTCAGCACCTGCAAGGCAAGCTTCGAT
This sequence comes from Ferruginibacter sp., assembly GCA_039916545.1. GTDB lineage: Bacteria > Bacteroidota > Bacteroidia > Chitinophagales > Chitinophagaceae > Ferruginibacter. The sequence goes on along the minus strand of JBDSLD010000189.1, from coordinate 45,261 downwards.
CTCATACTTGTCCATAAGCGGCAGGTTGGTGCGGGTTTTCAAAGTTATAAAACGCTTGTCGATATTGATGCGGTAGTATTGATATAACCCACTGACAGGATTTATAAACCCGTGTATCCATTCCTTTCGTTGCTCCATGCTATAGTTATACAATTTTTGCAGGATCAGCTCGTATAGAAATCCGCGCACCAGGGTCGAAGATTCTTCTGACGCGATGTATTCATCTCCGATATACCATTCAGAATCCGAGTTCAGCAGGTTGTAAAAAGCATTGCTTCCATAAAATACTTCTGGCGTTAACGCATTGCCCAATGCCCAAAAAAATTCATTCTCATCTTCCATTATCGGAAATACGATCGTAGAAACGAGTTCCAGTAAATCTTCGTAGCGGTGAATATCGTGTATGGGAATATCTCCCTGTAATTCAGGGTATACAAGTATCTTGTCAAGCACATACTTATAGTATTCTATTTTTATGCCTTGCCCCGATGCGATCTTATCCCGAAGAAAGTTTGTAAATGCATTAAATGAAATGTAAGATTCTGCCCAGGCATCTTTAGGAGTATGTGAATCTATCAGCAGTATATCTTTTTTCATTTATTCTATTTGGGTGCATGGTATTACTCCGCGAAATCTAAACGCAATAAATACAAAGCTTTTATCAACCTGGATATTTATTCCATTGTAACCAACAACTAAAAACAACAAGTGCAATAAAAAATAAAACACTTTTTAAAGAGCCATAAATTATTTTTTATCCTTGATAAAAGCAAATTTTAAAACAGTTGCATAACTGGTGCCGCCCCGTTCATTGGAAATATACAGGTTATTGTTCTTGTCAAATGCAATGCCTTCCGGCTGATCAAATAAAGTAGGATCCAGTTTATACACATCTTTAACTACCCATTTGTCATCTGTAACCACCAGTAGTTTATTAACGGATGATAGTATGTACCATTCGGTGCCGGTGTAATTTTTAGCCAGTGCCGATGGCTTAAATGCCACTTTCTTTTCCTCCAGTTTTGCTGCAATGTCTTTTGTATTTACCTGGAAATTACCTTTTAGCTCAATGCTTTTGCCGGGTGTCATTTGCAGGATATACCCGCTGATGCTTTTGGTATCATTATCAGCCGCACAATTTTTACACAACACGTATAGCCGCCCGGTGGCTTCATCGCCGTATAGTCCTTCATACTCACCTTTTGGTAAAAGACCGGCTGTTTCCTGCACATTGCCAATCTCTTCCTCATTACTTAAGGCAAGTGGAAAAGAAAATAATACACCATCACTCCGGAGCATAACCACATTACCATTACAAACGGCGATGTCTTCATAATCTCCTTTTTTCCCAAACTTCTGGTGCTTTACATCGAGGCTCGAAACAGGGAAATAAAATAGCCTTCCTTCCTCATCCTGTTCAGCGTAGATAGTGTCCGGATTTCCTTTGTTAAAGGCGATCCCTGATATTTCATTTAATGCAGTGGGCATTTTTAACACTTCCGGTTTTGAAAGATCATAATTACTATGGACTTCAATTTTTGAGGGCTGCTTACAACCGGTGTTGACGAACAGGATAAAAATAAGCGAAGTAATTAGTTTGATCATGGTGTCGTATTAATAGTAAATAATGGTTCACCGATTTCGTTTCGTGAGACCTGAACCAGGCGTTGGGTTGAGTGATTCATTTTTGTAATAAGCAAACCAAAGCAAGTTTAATTTATTAAGTCATTTCAATTGCCTGAACTGATCAAGCCATATATTTTTTCCTGCGAGCGGATGGCCTCACCACCGGTTTTAACAGGTATATTTTCAAGTTGCCCGTTGATCTCTACGGCTTGTACATTGTCCGCCAGTTGCATCCGGATGATCCGGGTCAATTCATTTTTTATTTGTTCATCAAATACCGGGAAACATACTTCGATCCTGCTATAAATATTACGGTTCATCCAGTCTGCCGATCCCATAAAAACAAGCTCCTGGTCGTTATTATTAAAAACAAAAATGCGGCCATGTTCCAGGTACTTATCAACGATCCTGGTTATCCTGATACGATCGCTCACACCTTCCTGGCCCGGCATCAGGCAACAAATACTTCTTACGATCAATTGTACGCTGACACCAGCCTGCGATGCCTCATACAATTTACTGATCAATTTCTTTTCTTCCAGGTTATTCATTTTGATAATGATACCCGCCGGCAGGCCCAGCCTGGCATTCTTTATCTCATTATCGATCAGGTTAAAAAATGAGCTTTGCAGGTTAAATTGCGCGACCAGCAAATATTTAAATGATATCTCTTCGTCATTTTCCGGCTTCCTTTTCTGACTCAAAAAAAGGAATAACAATTCCAGTTCCCCGAGTATCTCACGATGCGCCGTCAATAGAATGTGATCGGTATAAAATCTTGCCGTGCTCTCATTTAAATTGCCGGTCGATAGTAAACCAAGATACACAATTTTGTCCTGTTGCCTTCTTTTTACCAGCGCTACTTTCGCATGAACTTTCAGGTTAGGAATACTGTAGATGATGCGTATGCCGGCCTCCTTCATCTTTTTGCCCCAGCGAATATTATTGGCTTCATCAAACCTCGCCTTCAACTCTACAAAAACAATCACTTTTTTTCCATTACCAGCAGCGGTGATCAGGGCGTTGGCTATTTTAGAATCGCTGGCTATCCTGTACAGGGTAACAAATATTTCTTCTACTTTCGGATCGATCGCCGCTTCAGAAAAGAACCGGAGAATGGTATTGTAAGATTCGTAGGGCGTATGGATGATGCGGTCCTTTTCAATGATCGACTGGAACAAAGATTCACTAATGGTAAAACGGTTCCTCACGGGTGGCCATGCCGGATAATTTAATAAGGGGGCATTGACCGGGATGCCGGCAAAATCTTTCAGGTTATGATATTTTCCGCCCTCCACCACATTTGCTTTTGTTAATTGCAGGGTAGTCACCAGCCATTGCAAAATACGTAACGGGATACCTGGCTCATATAAAAAACGAGTCGCATATCCCAGGTCGCGCTTCGCTATCCTGCTTTCTATTTTTTCAGCGAGGTCGCCGGCAAATTCATCTTCCAGGTTTAGTTCCGCATCCCGGGTGATCTTTATATTAAACACTCCCTTAAGCGTCGCACCAGGAAATACGGCAGGTAAAAAAAGATGTATGATATCTTCCAGGAAAATAATGTATTGGATACTATTGATGGTTACTGAAAAGAACCTTGGCAGTTTATCGGATGGTATGGTAATGATCCGCACATCTTCTTTTCCGTTCTCATCCTGCAGCAGCACCACCTGGTACAATTGATTATTTTCAGAAAAAAAATGCTGGTCGTTTCCGGAGAGCGAGGCTATTTTTAAAAACGCCGCCACATTACAAAAAAAATACTCTTCCAACGGCCCGTTGATAATATCGGGAACCGGCTCATTGTACAGGAGCCGGATATTATTTTCTTTTAACAACGGCAATATTTCCTTTGATAATATTTTACCAAAATATTCCTGTTGAGCTAAAATAACCTGCCTTGCCCTGGCGGCAATATTGATCGTATCGCCCGCTAAGGCACTGGTTTGCTTAAAGGAAAGGATTGCCGGCATCCGGACCCTGTAAAACTCATCGAGGTTGGAAGAAAATATAGAAAGAAACCTAATTCTTTCTACCAGTGGTACCTGTTGGTTACCCGCCTCTGTCAACACCCTCTCATTAAAGGAAAGCCAGCTTAGATCGCGGTCAAAAAATTGAATACTCATTTATAACTGGCTTTATACAAAAAAGATCGTGGCAATGGCAAAGGCGATGATGGACAATATCAGGGTGAACATAAATATAGTGTAGGATATCCTGAGCAATTTATATTTACGGCCGAGCACCTTCCCCTGCGAGTAAATATCCCGGATCAGGCTACCATATAAAAAATCGCGGTCCGCCATTACTTTTTGCATACCCTCGTAATAATCACCAAAATCCATCTTGTAAAAATTACCAAAAAATAACAGGTTGACTGTCTTGTCGTCTACCTGGGCCCTGGTAAAACTGCCATCCGGTATTTTTGGCCGGGTAGCCAGCACGGAAAACACGATGGCGATCACACTACCCGTTAATAAAACCAGGGTAGGGATCACAATATTAAGGCTGGTGGCATCCAGTTTACGAACTACCAATCCTATAATTACGGAGATAATAATGGAGTTCACAGAGATCATGATATGCGCCTTGTTATCCGACATATCGCTCAGGCGCTGGTGGTTGGTAGATGCTACGCGGAACATCGTTTCAATACCTTTATCGGGCCGGTCACTTTTGTCTTTATCTTTCTTTTTCTTTTTCTTCAGTTTTTCAGGGGCTGGTTCCGGCGATGGTTCAGGGACTGGTGAAGGCAGCAGAACGATGGCCTTTTTCTCAGTTACTTCCTGTTCTTTTTGCAGCAGTTTATCTAAATTTTCCTGCTTCTTTTTATTCAGCAATAATTTGCAATATTCTGTGTGGTATTGATGAGATTGCATTAGTTTGATACTGCTTTTCCGCCAGTCTTCTTTGCTTACAGGATTTGTAAAAAACGCTTCACATTCTTTTCGCATCAATTTATTCCGTTCCGGGAAATCATCCGTTCCCAAATGAAACAGGTCGGCATCACAAACAATCTGCTCCAGCAAAGTAACCGGTGATTGTGGTAATTTAGTTGCCAGTATGCAACGCTGCACCTTGCTGATCGTTGCATCGTCCACCTCCAGGCCCTTCAGGAACTCAGCTGCTTTATCAGCGCCTCTTTGCTCGTGATTGGCAGGATCTCCTGAAAAATAACCCGTATCGTGAAACCAGGCCGCAGCTAATACAATCAAAAAATCCTGGTCATTCAATTGATAATGATTTCCGATCTGTATCGCGGCTTTTACCACACCTTCTGTATGGACAATGTTGTGGTATTGCAGATACTGGTTTTCAGTAGCATTAAAAAAAGTCAGCGAATATTGTTTCACCTGTTCCGCTAATGAGTGGTAGTTCATGGAAAAATAAAATTATTTTTTTGCCTGTAATAAATTATTGCCCGGTGGCGGATATTTAGCTGTTATTGTAACAAGTAGTTTGTGAAGACACCATCCACGACCTTTCCCTGCTTGCTCTCTTTATACATTACTAAATGTAAGATCTTTTTTTTACGTAAGATTCGCCAGTGGCAATAATACAAACAAAGGTTGGCTGTAATTTCTGAATTCTGGAAAATTATCTGTTGAAAGATGGTATGGGCAAATAAATGGAGATCTATACAATAGATTTATCGAACCAGCTGATACCGGGCGGTGCGGACCAATGGGCGGGTACATTTGTGGTGGTTAGCAGTGCAAATTCAGAATTAATGCCGCCAAAAAATACTACCGGCGAGTGAATGACTATCCTGGCGATCGCATGATACCGGATAGGATAGGCACACATTATACAGGGCTCATGTGTTGTGTACAAGGTACAATGGGATAAGTCTTTGCCGATTTTTTTAACAGCTGCCCGTATCGCTTCTATTTCCGCATGGCAGGTAATGTCTCCTTTCGTCACAGAAGTTTCTTCCGCCTCCGCAATGAGCTCCCCGTTTTTTACAATGACACAGCCAACTGCCGGATTTCCTTTTATTTTCGCAGCATTTGCTAACCGGGTACAAATGTCCATGTAAAAGCTGTCGTCTTTCATGAGGTGTTTTTTAGGTCTGCTTGCAGGAAGTTTTTTTGTTCAGAGTAAAATACCTCTTTTCTGAAAGTGACAAGAACTGTTTACAAACCTCACAGGTTTTTGAAACCTGCGAGGTTTTATGAGTTAGTATAATTTAAGAGTCCGTGTCTTGTCAGGTTCAAGTAGCACCGGCAAAGAATTTTCCCGAACGTTTTTTACACGATCCCATCAAATAAATTTCCATTTTGCTTTTAAAATCGTTCGCTTTATGCCTAACATTTGCTGTTCAATTGGCTGACCTGCATGGTGAGGTTTTTCTTTTAATTCTTCAATTGAAAGTCTGCCCCAAACCTTGACCTTTTTACCCACATCCTTCATATCCCACCCATCGGCTCCATCAAGAAAATAATTTTTCTTATCAAGTTTTGACGTTACCCACGCTCCATCCTTTTCATTATAAGCAAGGCCGACTATTATAACATTCTTATTGGTATCGCCGAAATTTGATAACAGGGGCATTAAGCTAAAACACAGTTTTAGAAATATCATATGAATATTTAATTATTGCTCAAATTTCTTAAAAACACTGGTCGCGATATGGCCACCGAATCCAAAAGTATTGCTCATGGCGTAGTTGACAGTTTTAGGAAAAGCCTTACCCAGCGTGAGATTAAACTTGTCTGCAAACTCCGGCTCTACATCTTTGGTATTGATCGTAGGCGGCACGATGCTTTCCCTGATCGCATTGATACAGGCAATCGCTTCAATGGCGCCCGCAGCTCCCAGCAGGTGGCCGGTCATCGATTTGGTGGCGCTGATATTTAAGGCGGTATTGTAGCCAAACACTCTTGCCACTGCTTTTAATTCGCTGATATCGCCCATGTGGGTAGAGGTTGCATGTACATTCAGGTAATCAATATCTGCAGGCTGAATGCCTGCTTCATCCATCGCTTCAAGCATTCCAAGGTAAGCACCTTCACCTTCTGGATGAGTGCCCGTTAAATGATATGCATCCGCCGTCATTCCTCCACCGACGATCTCCGCAAGGATCGGCGCATTTCTTTTAATGGCGTGGTCATAACTTTCCAAAATCAGTGCGCCTGCTCCCTCGCCCATCACAAAGCCATCCCGGCTTACATCAAACGGCCTGGAAGCTGTAGCGGGTTCGCCATTGCGGGTAGATAAGGCTCTCGAGCCATTAAAGCCACCGACCGCGGTCTCATTTACCGGCGCTTCTGAACCACCGCTGATGATCATATCCGCCTTGCCCCAACGGATATGATTAAAAGAATCGATAATGGCCGTGTTGGAAGTAGCACAGGCAGAAACGGTAGTAAAATTAACGCCACGCAAACCATATTTTATCGAGATGATACCAGAAGCGATATCGACGATCATCTTTGGAATAAAGAAAGGGTTAAACCTGGGTGTGCCATCCCCTTTTGCAAATTCAGCCACCTGTTCCTGGAAGGTTTGGATGCCACCATTACCGCTTCCCCAGATAACACCGATACGGTTGCGGTTCAGGCTGCTAAAATCTATTCCCGCATTTTTTACCGCTTCCTCAACTGCTACCAAAGCATATTGCGTATAAGGGTCATACCGCCTTGCTTCACTTTTTTCAATGAAATTATGCACGTCAAATCCTTTTAATTCACAGGCGAATTTTGTCTTGAACTTACTGCTGTCGAATTTTGTTATCGGTGCTGCACCGCTAACCCCTTTTAACAGGGACTGCCAAAAATCATTTACATTATTTCCGATCGGGGTCAAGGCACCCATACCGGTTATGACTACTCTTTTTAAAACCTGACTTTTTTCCATGGTTATTTTTGATTGATCGTAGTTATTTACCACCCGATTTCGTGAAAGCGTATGAAGGACCACACCCCCTTGAAATTGTCAAACTTTTTTTTGGGTGCAAAGATGTTAACTTCTTTTGTATTTATCGTACGCTAATTTTTTCGGGCGACACAAATTTTTCATCTCATACAGGCAGAATTGCTATCAAAATCATTTAAATAATGCCTGATTGATGCCTTATTTACTACTAAGATTGCAGGCATTTATAAATATTAAAATAAAATACAATGTTTCAAATTTTGCCTTTAACGAATCGATTGTGTCAGCCTTTGGCCCTTGTTAGCCATTATTTTGTATTTTTAACAACGGGTACCCTGAAAATTCAGTCGTATTTAAAATATTCATGGCTTCAAATCTACATGCTGCTTCTATGCTCCAGGATTATCTCAGTAATCAATATTCGTATGATGAGATGCTGGGTAAAGATGGAAACCTTCGCCCTCACTGGGAATCTTTTTTTCAATCTTTTAACTTGCTGGGCAATGCCGAAATGCAAAACCGGAACAGCGAGATCTCCAGGTTATTGAAAGAAAATGGCGTTACCTATAATATTATTGGCGATAGTTCGGTGGTAAACCGCGACTGGAATGTGGACTCGATCCCCTTTTTGATCAGCAAAGAAGAATGGGAAAACGCCGAATCTGCGCTTATCCAACGGGCAGAATTAATGAACTTATTATTACAGGATATTTATGGCGATCAAAAGCTGATCAGGAATGGCATCATACCCCTGGAGCTCATTTATAATCACATCGGTTATTTACGGCAATGCGCCGGTATTAAATTGCCCGGCAAACATAGCCTGGTACTATATTCCGCCGATATGGCCCGCAGTCCGGACGGAAAATTATGGATCATCAGCGACCGCACACAGGCACCCTCCGGTTCGGGTTATGCGCTGGAAAACAGGAACGTTATGACGCGGGTTTTGCCTGAATTATTTTCGGGCTTGAAGGTCAGGCACCTATCCCCTTATTTCGATACCTTAAGAAATTCATTAAACGAATTGGGTTCCCGGCACCACCAGAGCCCGAGGATCGTAATATTGACTCCCGGCCCGGGAAATGAAACTTATTTTGAGCATTCTTACCTTTCCTCTCACCTCGGTTATACATTGGTGCAAGGCAATGACCTGATGGTGAAAAATAATTTTGTATGGCTGAAAACCTTGGGCGGACTGGAAAAAGTTGATATGATCATTCGCAGGATTGACGATGTGTATTGTGATCCGCTGGAGCTCAAAGAGGATTCACAATTAGGTGTGGCGGGACTGTTACAGGTGATCCGCAGTGGTAATGTAAGTATCGCCAACCCTCCCGGCAGCAGCATACTGGAGAACCCGGGATTGATGCCTTTCCTGGAAAATATCTCCAAATATTTTTTTGGCACCGGCCTTATTATGCCAACGATTGCCTCCTGGTGGTGCGGCCAGCCAAATGAAAAGAAATATGTCCTTAACAATATTCAATCCCTTGTCATCAAACGCATTTACCGCGGCACCAGCAGGAGCACATCGGTTGATGGGGCAAGCTTATCGGTATCGGAAATGTATGAGCTGAAGCAGAAAATAAATAAATTTCCGTTCCTGTATGTCGGCCAGGAAAAGATTGGCCTGAGCTCCACCCCTTCGCTTGTAAATAGAAAGATCGAGCCGCGTAAAACAATTTTCCGGAGTTTCCTGGTAAGCAATGGCAATAGTTATACGGCCATGGCGGGCGGACTTAGCCGAACATCTTCAGACGCACTGAATTTTATTGTTTCCAACCAATCGGGTGGCAATAGCAAAGACACCTGGATCATTTCGCCTGAGCCGGATCACAGCCTGAACATTCCAAAACGATACACGGAAAGTGCTCCTGTTTCAACAAATGGGATATTGCCAAGCCATACTGCGGAAAATTTATTTTGGGTGGGCCGTTATACAGAAAGGCTGTTGGGCAACGCGCGTTTTCACCGGACCGTGATACAGTTCGTGGCGGGCGGCAACAGGCTGATGCAGGAAAATGATATTTTAACGGAACAGGCTTTGCTAAAGGCGCTTACTCACTATACTTTTACTTATCCGGGTTTTATAGTTGAAGAAGCAGGCGATGAGGAAAAACTAAAGGACCCATGGCCGGAGCTTACGGATATTTTATGCAATGAAAAAAGAGAAGGTAGCCTGAGGTATGATTTTCTACTTTTTATCCGGGCCGTTCATGCCGCCAGGGACCATTGGTCGGTAGATACCTGGCGCGTACTGAGAGGAATGGAAGAAGAGTGGCTGACGATAAAGGATGTTCCAAGGCCCGGGCACTTAAAAATGCAGCATTTGTTAGATAGCCTGGTTACTACGGTGGTCGCGTTTATTGGTATGAACCGCGAGAGTATTTCCCGTCAGCAGGGATGGATCATGATGGATATGGGCCGTAAAATAGAGCAGTGTCTTTTATTAACGAGTATGCTGCGGGCCACGCTGGTAAATAAATATGACGACCAGGTAGATTATAATTTACAGGAATCTGTTTTGATAAGCAATGAAGGGCTGGTAAACTTCCGGTACAAATACCGGTCGTTGTTACAATTGCCGCTGGTATTGGATCTGATGATATTTGATACAAATAATCCAAGGGCACTGGTGTACCAGCTGGACAGGCTAAAAAAGAATTTAGCAAACCTTCCCAGGACATCGGGTGACCAGTCGGTACAGGCGCATGACCTGCTGGTGGCGGAGGCTTACAACCTGTTAAATAATTCAAACCAGGGAAAGTTATCCATGCTGGACCAGGAATTTGGACAGTATAAAAACCTGGATGAATTTCTTTCTGACATGTATGATCTTTTATCGGGGATTCAAAATGCTATTTCTAAAACATATTTTAAACATGCGCAATCGCAGAAACAATTATTTTCTACGGATCAGCCGGCAGTATAAACCGGAAATCTAAAATATTAAATACCAGGTACCATGATGCACAAGGGGTAGCTACGGGCCCGACTAAAAAGTGCTGGAAAATTTCAACAGTAAGCCGTTAAGAAATTAAATCCACCGGCTGGCGGACACGCAGTGTCTTTAAACTATTTACATGCTACGGCGGGTTCTTTGATTGAAGGCTCCCGGCGAAATTTTCAGCCTTGTAAGTCGCAGCCTTGCTGCTGACGCAGTCGGGCAGACTTGATTTTTTACCAGGAAAAAACTAGGCAGGGACTAACAATGATAAAGCTTTGTAGGGCAATACCCTTGTTACCGGTAGCCTTACCAGTAAATTGTATAATAAAAGTGTATAATAAAAATGAAGCATTTCTTAACGATATTATTATTAGCACAACTGGTACAACCTAATTCGTATGCACAGGTTGTACTTGATAATATTGCTATTACAGGGGTGACGATAATTGACGCAAATCACCGAACACCACTGACAGATCAAACTGTTCTTATTTCAAAAGATATTATCGTGGATATTATTCGGGATAATGAAAAAAAAATACCTGATTCCTTTCATATAATCCACATGAAAGGAAAATACCTTTTGCCTGGTTTGATAGATTCTCATGTACACATGGCTACCGATCCTTCCGGGACGGACAATCGGGAACATACCTTAGATGTTTTACAAAAAATGCTTTTCACTGGTATCACTTCGGTTAGGGACATGGCAGGTGACGCCCGCACACTGGCAAGCTTATCCCGTGACGCGGCAACAGGTGATATAAAATCTCCAAACATTTATTATTCGGCACTTATGGCCGGGCCCAAACTCTTCGATGATCCAAGGATAGCTGCATCAAGTGTTACAGGTGTTGTTGGCAAAATGCCTTATATGTTGTCAGTAACAGATTCAACAAACATGGTATTGGCTGTTGCTGAAGCAAAAGGCACCGGGGCAGTTGGCATAAAATTATACGCATATTTATCAGTGACATTAGTCAATAAGATAATGGAGGAAGCAAGACGACAGAAAATGCTTGTATGGTCACATGCATGGCTTAATGGCACCAGACCATCAGATCTCGTAAAAGCCAATCTGGGTTCGATTTCACACGCTCCACTAATGATTCGGGAAAAAATGGATAGCATTCCAACTTCATGGAGAAACAAACCGCATTCTGATAAGTTTTGGGATGATTCATTACCAGACCTTTCATCTTTATTTCAATTGATGAAAACACACAATACCATATTTGATGCAACACTATTGACTTATAAACAGTGGGGAGTGGAGGATACTTCTATGCAATATAATTATGAAATCGGTAAGCGTATTACGTCAAAGGCCTATAAAGCAGGTGTTAAAATCTGTGCAGGCACAGATGATGACCAAGCGGAGTTTGTACAAAAAGAAATGGAAATTCTAGTGACTGATGCTGGTCTTACTCCCTTCGATGCTATAATCGCTGCTACGCTAAATGGCGCGGAATTACTTCATATTGATGATAAATATGGCACAATAACGGTGGGCAAAGTTGCAGACCTTTTTGTGCTTGATAAAAATCCTTTAGAAAATATCGGCAATATTAAATCAGTCAGCTTTGTCGTTAAAAAAGGCAAGATATTTAAAAAGTAGAATTAACATTATTTATTTCAGCCAATATCATCTCCTGCTTATGAATTAAGTTTGAGTAAAAAGGCTACCGTTAACGTTCAGTGACAATTTAAACAGGCATTAAAAACAAACATCCAATTATGTATCACAAGGTTACTCATAAAACGGATTATGCTTACCAGTACCCGGTAAGTCTTTGCCACAATATTGTGCGCCTGATACCCCGCAGTACCAATAAACAATTTTGCAAAAGATCAGTGGTTACTATCAATCCCGAACCGGATGTCCTCATCGAATACGAAGATTTCTTCGGCAACAAACTGATTTATTTTACCATTGAAAAAGAACACAAGCAACTGAGTGTACATGTCTTTTCGGAAATTGAAAAACTATCTCCGGCCAATGAACAGGCACCGCAATACAACCCCATCGGGTGGGAAGAAGTTTGTCGCCTCACACATACGCTGACACCGGAATTACTGGACATCAAACAATTTATCGCTACCACGCCCATGACCACTGCGGATGATGCGATCATGGCCTATGCCGCACAATCCTTTCCCCCGGGAAGATCACTGTTTGAAGGCAGCAAAAACCTCATGAACCGCATCTTTACCGATTTTCGGTTTCAATCAGGTTTCACTACCATTGCCACACCATTGTGGGTAGTAATGAAGGAACGAAAGGGCGTATGCCAGGATTTTGCGCATGTTGCCATTGCCTGTTTAAGATCATTAGGCCTGCCGGCAAGATATGTGAGTGGCTATATTGAAACCATACCTGCACCTGGCATGGAAAAATTAGTGGGCGTGGATGCTTCGCATGCCTGGTTTTCCGTATATATTCCTAACAGCGGCTGGGTGGATTTTGATCCTACCAACAACCTAATTCCTGAGAATCAGCATATCACCATCGGCTGGGGGCGCGATTATGCGGATATAACGCCATTGAAAGGCGTGATCATGAGCAGCGGCAGCCACGAATTAAAGGTGTCGGTGGACGTGAAGAGGTTGGCCTGAGGAAAGTTTGAAGTACAAGGTAAAAAGCATAAGGCAGGAGGTGAAGCAACCGACCATTGGCTGATCTCCGGCGAAAGAGATTTCAATTATTTATCATCAATCTACCAAACGTTATATGGATAACCACTAATAATAATATCCAAAGCTCACCTGCAAGTTGGCCAATGACCTGGTACCTGGGCCAGGCCCGGCCTTATGCCTTCTCCCTTTTATCCTGCGCCTGCCTCCCTCCACTCTTTGGAATAGTTATTGACTAAACGTGGTATAAAAATATTTTTAGATGAAATTATACACCTGTACAAATTGTAAAAACCCTTTATATTTCGAAAATTCCACCTGTCTTAATTGTAATCATACAGTAGGTTTTGAGGCCGGCAAATTTAGTCTGTTGGCCCTGGATAGTAACGCAAACGGATATTCACCGGTCAACAATAAAAATGAAACATACCGTTTTTGTTCGAATGCCGCCCTGGGCACCTGCAACTGGTTGATCCCCACTACTCAATTGTCACCTTTTTGTATTGCCTGCGCGCTCAACAGAACCATTCCCGAACTTTCCGACAATAGGAACAGGGTAAAGTGGGTAAACATCGAGATAGCCAAACACCGCCTGGTTTATTCACTATTGCGGCTGCGGCTTCCGGTAAACCCTAAGAAAAGTGTGGATGACTTAGGCGGAATCGCTTTTGATTTTATGGGTGATACATCGCCTACCGAACGAGTGATGACAGGCCATGACAACGGCGTGATCACGTTGAATATTGAAGAAGCCGATGAGGGCGAATTAACCCGTCATAAACTTGACCTGGGTGAAAAATATCGCACACTACTGGGGCATTTTCGCCACGAAATTGGCCATTACTATTGGGACGTGCTTATTAAAGACAGCAGCCACCTGGAAAAATTCCGCCAGCTCTTTGGCAATGAAGAGAAAGATTATGATGAAGCCTTGGCAGAATATTATCAAAATGGCATCCAGCCAAACTGGAATGATTTCTTCATCAGTCCGTACGCGTCCGCACATCCCTGGGAGGATTGGGCCGAAAGCTGGGCGCATTATATGCACATGATGGATACCCTGGAAACTGCTTATTCATTTGGTATCGGGATACATCGCAGGGAAATGGAAACGGAAGTAAATAGTGACCCTTACATGGCGGTTAATTTTGACAATATTGTAAATACGTGGTTCCCCCTCACTTTTGCGGTTAATAGCCTGAACAGGAGCATGGGGCATGCAGACTTTTATCCATTCATTGTTTCCGCACCGGTTATTGAAAAACTTAGGTTTATTCATGAAGTTTGTGCAGTGGGTATGATAGCTGCGCCCCAGGCAACAGTAGCTTAATCATATCAAAGAATACTATTAACAAGATTAAACAGAAAGAAGTGCTGGAGTAATTTTCAGCACTTTTTCTTTGCATTCATGCCTCTTTGACGAAATCAGGTAGCTTAATTTTTCTGTTTACTTTTTCCCAGGAAAAATAAAAACAGGCGCGAAATTACGGTTGCAATAAGAGATGCCTATCGCAATAAGATCACCGATCCGGTAAGCTTCTTACTGTCATTGAAATTTGGTTGAATGATATAAAAGTAAGCGCCTGCTGGTTGCTCAACTCCTTTTAAAGTTCCATCCCATGGGTGTTGGTATCCTCTTGATTCATAGATTTTTTGTCCCCACCGGTTAATAATAGTCACCATTGCATTGGGATTGCCATTGATTGTTGGCAGGTTCCACCGGTCATTCAGGCCGTCGCCATTGGGTGTAAAAGCATTGGGAATAAATAGCTCCTTTAATATTACCACACTGACGGTATCGCTGGCTTCGCAACTGCCCGGACCGCCAAATGCACTAACTGTATAAATTATATCTGCACTGGTACTGGTGAATGGATTAAGCGTGTTGGTATTACTTAAAAAGTTGGAAGGCTTCCATTGATATTGATATAAGGAAGAATTGCTGACTGATGCATTCAGCATAATATTAGCCGATGCCGGTTTTAAAATGGACGGCCCTGCATCAATATCCGGTTTTGCGTAAATAGTAACCGGCAATACAAAAGGAGCTGACCCACAACCGGAACTATCTTTCACCACCAGCTGTACTGCATGATCGCCGGAAATGTGGAAGGAATGGGAAACCAACGGCGTAACTACAGTAAGTCCATCACCAAAATTCCACAGCCATGACTGTACGCGAGGGCCACTGCTATCTATAAAAATAATATCTTTTTCCGGACAAAAACTGCCCGCATTAAACCCGAATTTTGCAACCGGGTTCATGTTGATCGCAGGGATAAATAAAGCAGCCGTATCACTCACACAACCAGGTCCGCCGGAAACTGAATATTGTACCCGAATATTATTTAACGCCGTATGGTAAGAATGACTGACCGTATCAATACCCACTTCGGCCAGGTTTTTTCCGTCACCGAAATTCCAAAAGCTACTTTCTATTGTATTTCCATAATTAAACACAGCGGGGATAAAGGTAAAACTACTGTCTACGCAGGGACTTCCGGAAACAGAAAAAACAGCGCGGGGTTTATTATGTACCGAAACAGGTAAATAAAAACTGTCGCTTTCACATCCCTGGCCTGATGTAACGATTAGGGATAAACGATAAGTACCGGTATCACTGAATAAATGATAAAAAGGAGCAGCGGTAGAAAATATATTATTTCTGCCATCTGCAAAATCCCATGACCATCGGGTAATATTTCCGGTGGCAACCGATGAGCTATCAGTAAAGTGAATAGAATCACCCATGCATACATCCCGGTCATGGCTAAACTTTGCCACCGGCGGCAAAAAAGTAGTTACTGTTTTTACGGTATCATCCAAACAACCATTGTCTGAAATCACCCTGAAAGTAACCGGGTGATTGCCCGGCAAAAATACTTTTTTAGAATTTTTTGTAGCATCAATGCTACCATCTTCGTAATACCAGTTATACCGGTCAATATTATAATCGCCGGCTGTGGGTGTTGCTGTAAATAAGGCGGTGTCTTTACTACAACCCGGATAACTAAAACTGAAGTCCGCGGCCGGCCCGGGTTTTACCAAAACAGTAATAGTCGTACTTTCCAATTTGCTGCAATTATCAATATTAGGAGATGTATAAATAACCGGGATATAAAATGTACCCGTATCAGTAAAGCGGTACTCACTGTTAAGTGTATACGAATAATACCTGCGCCCGTTCACCATTTGTGAATCCATTGGTACCGGGTTGCTGATCAATGTATCTTTTGCCGGTGACAAACTATTCACCTGGCTGAGTAACCACTGTAACGAAGTAGCTTTATAAGCAATTTTAATAGTGAATTGAACAGGAGAATTCGGACAGGAAAAAGTATTGGTAGTACCAGTCGCATTGTAAATATTATGAATTTCCCCGATGCTATTGAGGTTATTTACCAGCGTACCGGCAATATAGCCATAGCTTTCCCAAAGACCGGTACCGTATAACATCGCGGTAAAAGCGAGGTCACTTTCAATAGTATGCTGGGCGGCAGAACCCAATAATCTTTTAGCCACTAAAGAATAGGCAGGATTGGCGGGATGTACCCCGGTAATTGAAGAAGGCACTTTTGCACCATCTATTCTTAATGAGCTAAGGCCTTCATTCGGAATGATCACCGTAAGGTAGCCTACAGTAATATTGCTGTTACGCGTATTATAAATCGTTGCCTTTTTTATACCCTGTTCCACCGGGCTCAGAAAAAACATTTCAGGATCGCCCTGCGGCGATTGCGAAGTACCCGTGCATTGATTTTGGGAAGGTGTGTACTGGCATACCATCACCGGCAGGTCCGATTCTATATAGTCGCCTGCTACACTTTGAAACTCATAATAGAAATTGCGTTGTAACCCGGTGAGTACAATGCCATTTCTTTTTACTACCGCAGCCGGATCTGAAACAGCTACGCGATAAAAATTTAAAAAGGGTGTGGTCAAAGGATTGCTGACGGTATTAAAACTGTGATAGGAAAGGTAGCGGGTACCCCAGGCACTTGCAGGGAATAGTTGCTGCTGCGCGATCTCACCACCATCTCCCTTACATACAATAAACCTGCTGTTACCAGAAAAAACTGCTACGGGGTGGCATTTCCCATCGGCGCCGCTTACGGAAACAATTTTACTACCGGTGAGGTCCTTACTGATCTCATCCGATATCTTCCCAAAAACATTATAAATTTCTCCTTTATTAAGGTTCACGGTAAAAGGCGCGTGTGGAAGTCTACCTGTCTCCGTTGTATCGGCAGGCGTTATTTCCAGGGTCGTATTGTCTTCAGCGGCTACTACAAAAAACCAACATTTGCCCGGATCGCCCGGGGTGTAAGGTTGTGTATAATTTATGGAATAATAAGTGTACCCGTACGTCTCTACCGGCATTAGCATGGTGGCGCCTGAAAGCTGGGTATCATACTGATGCGCATAGGCAACAATAGGCTCTGTGCTTACCACATGGATGCCCCTGGTAAACAATCCTTCTCCAATGATCCTGCATCATCCGGACCACTTTTAGGTAGCTCAATACCAAAGTCAACCTTATTTGCCGGGATGTGCACCACCCTGCTCCAGGATGTACCATTAACCGTTACCGTTACATCTGTTGCTTTTTCCGCACTCAGGTAAAGCACAAGCGTTTGATTGTTAAAAGGGTAATCATGGTCGAAAAGAATATTATTACCATAACCCAGCCAAAACTCCTTACCCTTATTAGATTTATCCTGGGCCGATGATCGCCCGGTAATAACTAACAGTAAAATAAAAAATAAAACTTTGTGCATGCAGTTAATAATGGTAGTAGTCAAATTTACTTAATTAAAATGCTGACCGGTTTGATAAAGGCCATCAATTGTAAAAAATGAGCGGAAACACCTTAGCGGAACTAAGTAGTTATACTCATAATGACACATAGCCAGTGTTTCCATGTCATTATTTAAGAAGCAAAACTTCGGTTGTTAGCCGGAGATAAAACAATGGCATTCGGATAGAATTTTATTATCCTAGGTGTTTATACTCAATTTATAAAATGACGCATAACACTTAACTAACAGAATTATTCAAACGATACCTTTAGCACCTGATCTAATAAAGTTTTTTCAGAGACAGATTGCCTGCTTACTTAGCCATTTATTACCTAAAACATGCTCGTGATGAAAAAATCAACTTTACATTTTATCTTGTTGCTGACCGGTCTTCTGTTCGCCGGTTCTGTCAGCAATGCACAGATCGGTTCGGGCCTTTGGTCATTTAGCAATCCCAGGCCTTTTGGATTTGTATCTTACCAGGTTAGCTACAGCGGTGATAACAACGGCATCATTGTGGGAGATGCTGGTGGCATTGCCAAAACAACAGATGGAGGCGGAACCTGGACCTATTTCGCCTATACTTTTTTAAACGTTTCAGGTGATGTCACCAAACCTACTTTCAATGATGTTCAATTTGTAAACCCGTCATTGGCATACGCTGTCGGCAATAACGGCGCAATGATAAAAAGTATCGATGGCGGTACAAACTGGACCTTTGTAAACACTCCCTATTTTAACACCGGCAGTGAAATCAATACGGTGTTTTTTACAAATGCCACTACCGGCTATATTGGCGGGGACGGCGACCTGGTCTCCAGAAAATATATAATTTATAAAACTACCGATGGTGGTGCAAGCTGGGCAATTGATCACGAGTTTGCAGGCCCGCCGGAAGACTGGCAAAATCCAACCATTTATAAAATCAGGTTTTCTTCCACCGGCACAGCATATGTCGGAGGTGAGGCGGGTTTTATCTATAAATATAGCAACGGCACATGGACCAATTATTCTGTCACACCGGCTACTGTATTCCCGAATGTACGTGCCAATGACACTTTTATTTATCAGCATACCTGGGACCAATTTCTCGATACGATCTATTCTACCTACAATGACAATGTCAATGGCCTGAACCAACAGAACTATCGCGCGATTGCCATAATAAACGATACCGCTGTAGTAGCGGGAACACAAAATAATGGTGGCCTGGTCAGAATAAATACTGCCGGTCCTTCAGGCATTTATTCGATGATCAACAACGGTTCCGCCCTTGCCCAGGTGTATGCTCCTTCGGGAAGTAACCAATTCTACAACCTGATTTGCAGAGATGGCGTTATCGTTGCCGGAACCAGCAGCGATGGTAAAATGTTATTATCAGTGGACGGAGGAATGAATTTCACCTTGAAAACGGTTTATCCGGCAGGAAGCAAGGAGGAAGGAATTGGTTTTTTTGGAATAGATATCACGCCTTCAAAAAGATTTGCTTTATGCGGAGAGGCGGGTATCATTGCTGATTCATTGGCACAATGGAGACTACCCTACGCTACCGTTAAACAAAGCCGCGGCTTTAGTGGCTATGGCATGGAATCAATAGAATTTTGTGACGCAGATAACGGGATTGCGGCAGGCACTGGTGGTACCATGTTTCGCACTATGAATGGCGGCACCAACTGGGAAGATATCAGCAATGCAAGTTTTAGTGAACAGGATTATTATACGTCTGTAAAATATTTATCCCCATTGGTATTGTATGCCGCAGCAAGTAACGGACTTCTGTTTAAAAGTATTGATAAAGGCGCCTCATTCGACCTGTTGTTCCCGGAACCAGATAATGGTAATCTCGCAGCCATCGATTTTATTAATGAAGATACCGGCTGGATGGCAGTAAATATCATGTACACGGACACGGTCGACTATTCCAATACTTTTCATTCGAAAATGTACCGCACGGCAGATGGCGGTAATACCTGGGATAGCAGCGCAACCGTATTTCCTGTAACGGGTTATGATGATGCCTATTCCATTTTTTATGACCTCAAATTTTTTAATGCTTCTATCGGATACGCATCCGCATCAAAGGGAGGAATTTTTAAAACGACCGACGGCGGCATCCATTGGGTAAAACAAACAAACGTACCGGCTTTTGCCAGCGATAAAAATATTAACAGCATTAGTATTGCCGATGCAAATATTGTATATGCATCGGGTGACCAGGGCCTGGTAATGAAAACTATTAATGGCGGAAATTCCTGGACAATGTGCAATGCCGGGCTACCAACGCTTTATTCCAATTATAAAAAAATATTGATGTATGATGCCGGCCAGGGAATGGCTTTTGGAAACGGCGCAGTATTTACTACAAAGGATGGCGGCGCTTCCTGGTCTCCATACTACGCGCCAATAAATGACGGGTTTGCCGCAGCTTGTTTTGCGCCTGTCAATGGCTGTACAACTGGTATTTGTAAAAAGATCTTTGCCGGCGGCTTCTTCAGGGGTAATATCATGAAGTTTGATGCAGACGTAGTGTTACCGGTTAAATTCAGCAACCTGACAGGAACCGGCACCTCCCAGGGAAATCAGCTATTCTGGACAGCTTTTTTACAGGAAACGGTTAACTATTTTGAAGTAGAGCGTTCGCCGGACGGTAAGAAATTTGCAAAAACCGGCGATGCTGTCATCCCGGGAAGTATGGCCTATCAATCTTACAAATGGTTAGATGAAACTCCGCTTACCGGCAAAAATTATTATCGCATAAAAGCTGTAGAAAACACCGGTGCGATCTATTACACAAACATTGTAGTGATCACCAGTAAATCAGCCGCCAAATGGAACCATCAATTGAGCAACGGAAATTTATTGCTTACCAATGCCAAAGCGCTAACAGGAAATATCAATGTGAGGATACTCAGTAGCACAGGACAATTAATGGCGGCAAAAAACTGGAAGCAAAGTGGTGGTGCATTTAATGGTTTTATCACATTGCCATCGTCAGCAAAAGGGATTTATTTTGTAAAGGTTGATAATGAAGGAACTGAATACAATTGCAACATACTGATCCAATAGTTTTCCCCGTTTTAAATCCTATATTTTCAATCATTTTGAAGAACCGTAATCAAACAACAACCAGCAAAAATCAGTCTTAGTGATAAGACTGATTTACTAAAATTTAACGACCCGTTTTAGAATTATATCCTTGTATTAATTTCGAATAAGCCACCTGTATGCGATTTCGTACTTTTACTTTATTCAAAAGCAACAGCACAGGAATAGCATGTATTTAAAAAGTTGTAGCATAAAAAGTTATTACCTGGCGGCAAATTACCTGCTGCGCAAAATAATAACAGTTACTATTTTTTCAGGAATTGGAAACAGCCAGGCGCAGGTAAATGAAAGATCAGCAATGATCAAGCAGGTGGATACGACTTCCATTTTAAACCTGATTGCAGAAGGAAGTAGTGTGATCGATAAAAAACCAGAAGAAGCAATGACATCTTTTACCCTTGCCTTGCAGCAAAGCAAGGACCTGGGGTTTGCAAAAGGTATGGCGCTGGCTTACGGACAAACAGGTAAATGGTATTTCAGCAATAACATGGACAAGTCGATTTACTATAGTAAACAGGCATTGGACATTTTTGCAAAATACGATATTGGCACCGTAGAAAACGAAGCGGAGGTCCATCTTTTGTTGGCCGAAGCATACGATGAACAGGGCCGCCAGGATTCTTCTGCTTATTACTATTACCTGTTGGAACGCGAGATCGAGATCGGTAATATTACTAATCCCAGGCTGGCCATTGATGTGTACACCAAGCTAACTATCTTTTGGATAAACCTTGATTACGGCAGCAATGAAAATGATGAATATTTTAAAACCATCAAACGTTATGTCGATAAGGCAAAGTTAGTTGCCACCAAGCTGAAAGACAGCGCGGATGCAGTTTCAAGTGTTTATTTTCTGCAGGGTGCCTATTTTCATGGCTTGAAAAAATTTGATAGTGCAAGAGCCTATTATTTTCTGTACCTGGAAGAAAGAGAAAGGCTTAAAAAACTGAAGCCACCGCGGAGAATATCTACATTGGTAAATATAGCCGATACTTACCTGCAACAGGAACGACCAGCGGAAGCCATCCTCTATATTGATAAGATTGGGGAGCAGGGTAAAATATTAAAGCAAAGCAATTACCTGGCTTTTTATTTGTTGTTCGCGGACCTGATGAAAAGCAAAGCGCTGTACCAGGAAAAGCAATACAGTACCGCCATCGTCCTGCTCAATACTACGCTTGAAAAAATGAAAAGTACCGGCGGTCATCTTAGAAATGAAGTGGTAGAAGCTTATAAAATACTGGCAGAATGTTATGAGGCGACCGGTGAATATAAAAAGGCACTGGCTGACAAAAACAAGTACGGAATTTTATATGACAGCCTGATGAAAAAAGACAAGGCTGAGATGATCAACCGGCTGGAGATCCGCTATCGGATTGCAGCGAAAGATAAAGAACTGGCAGAACAAAAATTAACCATCGCAGAAGTAGGAAATAGTGTACGAAGCCGGAATTATTTCATCGGCGGGATTTCCTTTCTTGCCATTTTTTCAGCACTCGCATTTGCATTGTGGAGAAGAAAAAATATGCACAAACAAAAATTGCAGCAGGAAAAAATCGATAACCTGCAACAGAAAATGGAGATAGAGAGGTTGAATGCGACTATTGATGGTGAAGAAAAAGAAAGGACCCGCATTGCAAGAGAATTGCATGATGGCATAGGTGGGTTATTGACAGCCGCAAAATGAATTTTGAGCTGGCAAGAAAAAATAATAACTATGAGCACAATGACGATTTCGCCGACGGCATTAAATTGCTGGAAGAAACATCGGCCGGTTTAAGGGAGACTGCTCACAACATCATGCCTGAGATTTTATTGCAGGAAGGATTGGCACATGCGATAAAGGCGTTTTGCGAAAGGATGACGGGTAAAGGCGGAACAGTGATCAGTTTCCAGACATTGGGTACACATAAAAAAATGAATGCGGGTTTCGATCTGCCGTTGTACCGCATCATACAGGAACTGATACACAATATCCGTAAACATGCAAAAGCACAAACAGCGCTTGTGCAAATGAATTTCCAGGATGATGGCGGATTGGATATTACCGTAGAGGATGATGGCATTGGCATACCGGCGGAAAAACTGATTAGTTCCACCGGAATGGGATTGAAAAATATAAAAGAAAGGACAAAGCAGATGGGCGGAAAACTGGATATAAAAAGTTTTCCCGGCAAAGGCACCAGCATTTATTTAGAGTTTGAATCAGAAAAAAGGAACCAGGCATGATCAATTTAGCTATAACAGACGACCAGGTAATCATATTAAAGGGATTGCAAAAAATATTGGCAGACGTGCCCAATATCAGGGTAAATGGCGTGTACAATAATGGAGAAGAATTATTGGAGGGCCTTGCCAAAGAGCAGCCTGATGTACTGTTACTCGATATTCAAATGCCTGGTAAAAGTGGGATCGAATTAGCCGCCATCATTACTAAAACATACAAGCAGGTTAAAATAATAGCGCTCACTAATATCGATGTGGTGGCCCAGATTAAAAAAATACTGCAGCAAGGTGTAATGGGCTATTTACTAAAGGATGCAAGTCCGGAAACAATTGTGAAAGCCATTGAAACTGTTTACACCGGCACACAATTTTTGCAGGAAGAATTGAAGCAGCAATTATTGAATAGCTTATCGGAAAGCAATCCGAAGCAAATTGTTACCCGCCGGGAAAAAGAAATATTACAATTGATCGTCGATGAATTTACCAACCAGGAAATAGCGGATAAATTATTTTTAAGCCTCCGCACGGTGGAAAATCACCGTAACAACCTGTTACAAAAACTGGACGTAAAAAACACAGCCGGGCTGGTGAAGATCGCGATACAGGAAGGGTTGATATAATGCGCGGGTAACCGATGTAGTTACCCACACAATCATCTATATCTAATTTACAGGCGTATGCCAGGGAGCTTGTGAACTTTCAATTATTTTACCGATTACTTCCTTATTTTTTCCAGTATTGCCGCAGATCCAGTGTATATGGATACTCTTTATTGACTATCAATGGTGGTGCATCAAAATAAAACGGCTGGCGGTCCAGTTCGATAAAATGTTGCACAACACTAAAACCGGGTGATGGGCGTAACACTTCCTGCGTATGACTGGTGTTGCCAAAACGATTCGACCTTCGGCTCTCTGCTTCGTAGCTATTGATTGGAAAGCTGTCATAACTTCTGCCTCCGGGATGTGCCACGTGGTATGTACAACCGCCAATGGAACGGCTGTTCCAGGTATCTACAATATCAAAAGTGAGTGGTGCATCGATACCGATAGTGGGATGCAGTGCGGATGGCGGCTGCCAGGCGCGGTAACGTATACCGCAAACATATTCACCTTTAACTGCAGTTGCCTTTAACGGAACGCGCGTTCCATTACATAGCAAAATGTACCGGCTGCCATTTAATCCCTTTAGTTTTACCTGCACTTTTTCCAAAGAAGAATCAACAAACCTGGCTGTACCGCCACTGGTCATTTCTTCACCCAACACATGCCATGGCTCAATACCCATGCGTACTTCCATCTCAATATTTTGCAGGCTAACCGTACCGTAATGCGGAAAACGGAATTCAAAAAATGGCTCAAACCAGCTGATATCAAAAGGATAACCGGCATTGTTCAGGTCGCTTACTACTTCTTTCATATCCTCATGTACATAATGCGACAACATGAATTTATCGTGCAGTTCGGTGCCCCATCTTACCAGGTCGTGCTTGTACGGTTTTTTCCAAAACCAGGAGATCAATGCGCGGATCAATAGCATTTGCACCAGGCTCATCTCTTTGTGCGGCGGCATGTCGAATGCCCTGAACTCCAGTATGCCCAGCCTCCCTGACGACGAATCCGGTGAATATAATTTATCGATACAAAATTCAGAGCGGTGCGTGTTACCTGTGATATCGGTTAAGAGATGCCGGAATATCCTGTCCACTATCCAGAAAGGAATAAATCCATCTTCAGGCACCTGGCTAAAGGCGATCTCCATTTCATATAATTTCTCATCACGCCCTTCATCTATACGCGGCGCCTGGCTCGTAGGTCCGATAAATGCGCTTGAAAATAAGTAAGACAACCCGGGGTGATGTTGCCAATAGGTGATCAGGCTGCGTAATAAATCCGGCCTGCGCAACATCGGGCTTTCTGACGGGGACGCGCCGCCAATGGTGATATGGTTACCGCCACCCGTTCCGGTATGCCTTCCATCAAGCATAAATTTCTCCGTACCTAAACGGGATAAAAAAGCCTGGTCATATAAAGTATCAATAATAGAAGTGAGTTCTTTCCAGTTCTTCGACGGATGTATATTTACTTCGATCACGCCAGGATCGGGTGACACAACCAGCCTTTCCATCCGGTAATCCCTGGGTGGTTCATAACCTTCAATACGCACAGGGATCTGTAATCTTTCTGCAGTTGCTTCGATCGAAGCCACCAGGTCGAGATAGTGTTCCAGGTAATCCATTGGCGGAACGAAAATATAAATGAACCCTTCTCTTGGCTCAACACAGATCGCTGTCTTAATCGTCTCTAATTCAAATAAAAGCTTTTCTTCTGGCTCCGCCTCTACTTCTTTTTTAACAGGCTTTAAAGGGTTTTGCTTTTCTTCCGGTACTTCCCGGTACTTTATTTTTTGCTGTTTCGGTGGATGAACCGTAACAGTGTCATACCTCGATAAAATCGTTTCATCAAAATGCTCCAATGCGGGAAGGTCCTCAAACAGGCTTCTTTCCACTTTTTCCGGCTCATCATCTTTTGATATCGCCGGCAGTGAATCTAATGGCAGCCTTAAACCCATCGGTGAATTACCCGGGATCAGGAATAAATGATCCCGCTTCAAAACCCATTTACTGCTTTTCCATTTATTATTATCATAGTTCCACCTCAAGGGCAAGGCAAAGCCAGCTGGTGTATCAAGGCCCTTATCCAACAACTGCGACAATGTTTTTCTCTCCAGCTCATCCTTCATATTTACTTTGCCGAGGTCAATATTCACAGGTGTTTTCCCTTCTGCCCATAAAAAATAAAATACATCTTCATAAGCCACACTCATATTTTCAGGACTGATGGCCAATTGTTTTGCCAGCTCTTTTGTGAAAAGCCCAGCCTCTTCGTGGGTATAACTTTTTTCTTTTATTTCGTGTGCGATGAGACTGATGTTCTTCCAGATCGGGTAAAGGTCTTTTCGCCAGAACAAACCATATTGCCACCTGGGTAATGGCTCACCGGGATACCATTTTCCCTGGCCATAATGTATCATCCCGTCAGGACCGAATTGTTTACGCAACCTGGAAATAAGTTCGTGCGATAATACGCGTTTTTGCTGGCCGTCAGCGGTGGTGTTCCATTCATCCGCTTCCATGTCATCGACAGAAACAAAGGTAGGCTCGCCGCCCATCGTCATGCGTACATCGCCTGCTTCCAGGTCTTCATCCACTTTTAAACCCGTTGCGTTGATAGTGGCCCATTGCTCGCTTGTATAGGGTTTGGTAACCCTGGGATCCTCGTGTATCCGCGTGACTTTATTGTAAAAAGTAAAGGTGGTTTCGCATATATCAGTTGCACCCTCCACCGGGGCGGCACTTGCAAAATCTGGTGTGCAGGCCAATGGGATATGCCCTTCGCCGGCAAACAATCCCGATGTAGGGTCAAGGCCGATCCAGCCGGCACCAGGGATATACACTTCTGTCCAGGCGTGCAGATCGGTAAAATCATTTTCCGGTCCGGAGGGGCCATCCAGGGATTTTATATCGGCTGTTAATTGTACCAGGTAACCCGATACAAAACGAGCTGCCAATCCAAGGTGGCGCAGGATCTGTACCAGTAGCCAGGAAGAATCGCGGCAGGAACCCAAGGCCTTTGCAAGTGTCTCTTCACAGGTTTGTACCCCCACTTCCATACGGATGGAATAATTGATGTCCCTGCACAACTTTTGATTGATGTACACTAAAAAGTCATTGATGCTCCTTTTGCTTTTATCGATCCCGGCGATCCATTTTCTCAGCAACGGGCCGTATTCTTTAAATTCAAAATAAGGAATGAGTTCTTTTCGTAATTGTTCCTCGTACCTGAAGGGATAATTCTCTGCATAATCTTCCACAAAAAAGTCAAACGGATTGATCACTGTCATATTTGCGATCACTTCTACTTCCACACTTAACTCAGTGGTCTTTTCCGGGAACACTACCCTTGCCTGGTAATTACCGAATGGATCCTGCTGCCAGTTTATAAAATGCTCTTTGGGGGTAATTTTAAAAGAATAAGCCTCAATCATGGTGCGGGAATGAGCCGCGGGGCGTAGCCGGAAAATATGTGGAGACAAATTAACGAGACGGTCGTAGGTATAAGTTGTTTTATGATTGATTGCAACGCGTATTGCCATAAATATGGATATTTTTTAAAATTTAAATTTATACATGGCGAACAATCCGTATAAAAATAGTTGCTTTTTACAGGGTTTCAAAATTTATTGTAAATGATGCCGGCCAAAAAACCGGCGCTATCATTTGATATCGGCCGGCGGGGCATTGACCAGGATCGGTACCGCAGTAGCACTTAATGACCTGGAAGAAGACCTGGGAAATATTTTTGACCCGCATGCTAAAAAAAGCAATGACAATGAAACGTTGGCATCCGTACTGGTTCTTACCGGTGTGGCGGCGATGGTAACAAGCATCTTTTTTTTTATCAGCTCATAAAAATAAGAAACGGGCGATGTCGTTTTCTTTTAAAAATGAACCCTCGTTACAGTTACAAAAAAGCATAGGCTTTTACAATTCCGTTCCTTCTTTAAGTCTCAAGATCAGGCTATAAATTTCTCCCGTCGCACATTCGACTATGTCATCAAGGGGTGGCAGGCGGAGATAAGTGTAAGGAATCATAAACCAACTCTACCGTCCGCTTATCTTCCGCCAAAATAAAAAGCTTGTCATCTGCCTGGATCCGCGTGGAGCCCACCGGGATAATATACTCATTGTCTCTTTTTACTGTCATGATCTGGGCGCCCCTCGGGAAATCAAGTTGTACAACCATTTTCCCGATTACTGTATTTCCCGGCGAGATTTCCAGCTGTACCTTTTCTTTTTTTGAATTATCAGCAATCTCAAAATCAGTTCGTCTTTTGGCTTTGGACGGCACATCCAGGTGAAGCAGCTTTGCTACATAGGCAAGCGTGGTTCCTTGCAACAGCACTGATGTTACCGAGATAAAAAATACCAGGTTAAAAATCATTTCTGCTTTTTCGATCCCACTGATCAGGGGATAAGTCGCAAAAACTATCGGCACCCCGCCGCGAAGCCCTACCCAGGATAAAAATATTTTACTTCTCGTGTTTGATTTAAAAAAAGCCAGGCTGATAAATACGCTGATCGGGCGGGCCACAAAAATTAAAAAGGCAGATATCAGTAAGCCCGCGCCTATAATGGGAAGTATGTGGCTGGGGAAGACCAACAAGCCAAGCGTAAGAAACAGCGTGATCTGCATGAGCCATGCCTGTCCGTCATAAAATCTTATGAGACTACGCTTATGAATAAAATTACTGTTGCCCAAAACGATGGCGGAAATATAAATTGCCAAAAAGCCATTACCGCCGATGAAATGAGTGGCAGAATAGGTAAGCATGGCGAGTGCGATCGTGAGCACGGGATATAAACCTTCCGTTTCAAGTTTGATATTGTTGATGATCCACAGGCTGGCTCTTCCCATTAAGAAACCAATGGCGCC
Organism: Ferruginibacter sp.; assembly: GCA_039916545.1. GTDB lineage: Bacteria > Bacteroidota > Bacteroidia > Chitinophagales > Chitinophagaceae > Ferruginibacter. The sequence goes on along the minus strand of JBDSLD010000189.1, from coordinate 16,546 downwards.
ACCAATAATAAATTCTTTTAAGAAAGAGACCGCCAGCTCCGCAAAACTCACTTGGCCCGTGGCAACGATAGCCGTCAATGAAATGGTAAGAAAATAAGCCATCGGATCATTGCTGCCGCTTTCCAATTCGAGTACGGGACGCAGGTAACCTTTAAGCCCGATCCCTTTATTCCGAAGAATAGAAAACACTGCGGCTGCATCTGTCGCCGAAACAATCGCGCCCAATAACATGCCTTCGGCCAGTGAAAAACCAAATACGAAGTGTACAAACATGCCGACGCAAAATGCCGTAAGAAAAACACCCACCGTAGATAACATTACGCCTCTCCACAATACGGGTTTGATCACCTTCCAGTTTGTATCCAGTCCCCCGGAAAACAAAATGAAATTTAAAGCGACCACACCAATCAGTTGTGCCAGTTCAGTATTTTCAAAATGGATGCCTCCAATGCCTTCTGATCCGGCCAATATACCGACTATCAAAAAGAAGATAAGTGTTGGTACACCCAGTTTGCTGGTAGTCTTACCTGCAATAATACTTATCAGCAGTAACATGGAGCCGATCAATAAAATATTCCCTGCTTCTATTACCATTTGTCAGTGTTTTAAAAATTAAAAAAATGCATCCATCAACCACAATTCTTATTATTGATAAACCACAGCATAGTAAATCAAGCATGGTGGACCACTATTTTTTAAATGCGGTGGCATTACTTCAATGGCAGGAAATCTAAGTAACGAAGAATAAAAAGATAAGCAAATATTACCAGAAATCGTGTGAGGGATAAATATAAAAAAGATATTTTTTTTGATGGGAAGGTTCATTTGCCAGGATATTAGTAGATTTCCCTTGCAGAAAAAAATCCGACCTTGTAAAATGGATATCGGTATAACTGATGATTTTTTCTGATCCCTTACCAGGCACAGATGCGCTGGCAACACAGCAATCATGCGATGCGAATAATGCGGGTAAATCACACTGGTCCGGGTTGGTACAGGAAGTAAGGCTGGTGCAGACGGCAATACTGGCCGCGGGGATTTTATCGCGGGAAGCAACGCCCGCGATTAAGCATACGGGAAGTAAAAAAGTAAGTAGTAAAAAAATAATGAAGTAGCCTTTCTTCATTTTGCAAAGGTACTTAAAATACAAAGTCGTAAAACTGTATTTTGAAACAATGGTATCTCACTTGGGTTGTAAGTTGCGTAGCACTGACACAACATTTTAAATTTCGCTGATCTTCACCTCAATAAAAATTAATAGTCATGCTTCCGCTCTATTTATTAATCTGAAAATATTAATCAACCAGGAATAATAAAATGATAAGGTTGAAAATGCTAAAAGTTAATTTCCATTAAGGTTAAAAGACTCTTTTCTTTCAAAGGGGGAATGTCGTTTTTATTACAGGGATGTAATAATCAGCATAAGATTATCACTATTCCTGGTTGTCATTTTTAGAAATAATTATTACCTTATTTTACAATCCCTGTAACCGCCTTATGCAATTGCTGAGCGCCCGGAAATTATGATAGGTCCCTTTCCAGATATGCGCCTTTAATGCTGTTTTTCTTTCCGGCTCTTTATCAAGCCCTTCCTCATACCAATCGCCATAAGTATGGTCGATCAAATATGTTTGAACATACTGCCACAATTCCGTAAAGCGTTGCAGGTATTGCATTTTATCTTGCGGATAAAGGCCAGACATGATCAATAATGTATTTAACCCCTCTGCCTGCGCCCACCAGTTCTTACTTTCTTTTATAATGTCAATCTGGCGAGATTTTTTGAAATAATAGCCTTCGTCGTAAAAACCGCCGAGTTTATTATCCCATCCGTTGCGCAAGGCATGATCCACCATTCGCTTCCCGGTCTCCAACGTTTTATGATCGTCCTTAATACCTAATGCTTCCGAAGCCTCCATCATCAGGTAAGCCGTTTCCACATCGTGCCCGAAGGATACATGATCCAGGTTGCGGTGTTTTAAAACTGTTTCTCCTGATGAATCTTTAAACGATACCGGCTTCCAGTCAGGTGTAAAAAACAATTGCAGGTAGCCTTTTGAAGTCACCATCGTATCACGGATCAGGATCAACAATTCTTCCAGGCGCGTCTTAAGCAATGGGTCGGGCCACACACTATACAATTCAGTAAAAGCCTCCAGCAGGTGAATAGAACTATTCTGGTCTTTATACCCGAGGTCGGAAGTGTTCGGTTCCGTCGCCGCTCTTATTACCGGTGTGCCATTTCTTTCTAAATGCTGGTAATAACCTTTGTACTGCTTATCATGACTGTGCGTCTCTAGCCACATAAAAGCCTTTTTTGCCAGGTTAAGCGCAGCGGTGTCCCTGGAGCATTCATAGTATGCTGCCAATGCATAAATACCAAAACTATTGCCATAAGCTTCTTTAAGCTTACTCTTCACCTCTCCCTGTCTCGTTACCAGGTTAAAAAAGCCGCCATAAACAGGGTCCCACATTTTATCCCGGAGAAAATAAAAGCCATGGCGCGACATGCTGATATAATTTGTATCCTGGTAAAATAGAGCTGCCTTGGCTGTGGACCAGGTATGCCTGGACTGGGTAACGATCATTTTATCCTGCGTACCTACGGGCTGAATATCATAGGAGAAACTGCTTAAATACCCGCCATACAATGTATCAATAGTACGTGGATAATATTTATCCAGCAATCCTTGTTTTGCCGCAAACTCCATTTGTTTTAAAATGGAATCAAGGCCATTTTTTTGCTGCGCGAAAAGTGTAGCAAAAAACAGGACCGGGAGGAAGGTTAATTTTTTAAGCATGCAATAATTAAATTTAAACGCCATCAATAAAATCGCTGACCCTATCCATTAATTTTTTTCGCCCTTACCAATTTTACATCATCCGCAGAAATTACGCCTGCCTTATTGCGAAAACTATTTCGCACAAAAGTGAGCACATCCGCCACTTGTTTATCAGTTAAAAAATTATAGGGAGCCATCACATTGGTATAGGTTTCACCATCAATCTCTTCCCTGCCCAGGCCATTTAAAATTACCGAAATAAGTTTTGACTTATCACCATTGACATAAGACGTTTTGATCAATGGCGGGTTCATATTTTGAACACCGCCGCCATCCGCCTGGTGACAGGAAAGGCAATATTGTGTATAGATTTTTTTTCCCGCAGCTATTGATGAGCTCAATGAAATAGCCGTTGCGGGTTTTGCTTTGGTTGTGGTGGTTGTATTGCCTTTTTCAGTTTTGGCTGGTACACCAGCAGTTTTTTGTGCGATTTTTTTGCCGCCGTAACTTATTTTGAAAATAGTTCCTTTTACATCATCGCTCACATACAATGAACCATCGGGGCCTTGTGCCAATCCGCAGGGACGATGGTCCGCGCGTCCGGAAGCGGTATGTTCCGGTGACCCGGAAAATCCATCTGCAAATACTTCCCACTTGCCGGATGGCTTGCCATTAACGAAGGGTTGAAATACTACGTAATAACCAGCCTGTGGTTCCGGCGCCCGGTTCCAGGAGCCATGAAAGGCAATGAACGCGCCATTTTTATACCTTTCCGGGAACTTATTGCCCGTATAAAAAAGCAACCCATTGGGTGCCAGGTGAGCGGGAAAAGCTACCGCCGGATCTATGTATTCATTACCCCCTTCCTTTTTGCCATCTCCACCATATTCCGGCGCAAGGATCTTCTTGTTCTGAAAAGGGTCATAATAAGTGTATGGCCATCCTGCGTTATCCCCTTTTTTTAAGGCGAACATACACTCGGCAGGGAGTTCAGCGGATTGCTTCACTGTAAACATTGCAGGGAAAATATCATGCAATTGATCCCGGCCGTGTTGCATTACAAATAATTGATTCAACTGCTGGTTCCAGTCCAGCCCTACAACATTCCTTAAACCCGTGGCATACCGTACGCCTTCCGCATAAGACTGGTTCAGCTTATCTGATCTAAACATCCAGATACCACCGGCGGAGTCAAGCACTTCGCAGGGCTGCCTGCCCATCGATCCCAACGTCCTATCCTGTATTTGACAGGAATTCATATAAGCGCCGATGTTAACGTACACATTCCCTTCATTGTCCAGCGCAATCGATTTTGTTTCATGCTGGCCCCTTTCAATTAGGCCGGTAATTATCTTTTCTCCATTGTCCTTATCTATGACCTGGTTCTTTTCATCTAATTTATAGCGAAACACCTCCCGGTTGGAAGAAGCATACAGGTAACCGTCCTTGATGGCGATTCCCGTGCCTCCAAAGTTTCCAAAACCGCCTGTTACAACTGCCTTTCCATTGGTTTCGTGCAATACCAGTGTACCACTGCCATCTTTAGGCCTGGCCAGCCGTACATAAATATCACCTTGTTGAGTTACTACCAGGTGACGCGTGCGGCCAAGATTATCCGCTACAACAGAAGCTGAAAATCCAGCAGGCAAAATTAGCCCCGCATTGGCCTTTGCGCTTTTCTCCTGCGCATTTAATGTTGCCAAAGAAAAAATGCTGCACACGGAAAATAATATTGCCAGCGATGTTCTTTTCTTTGAAGTTTTTTTTGATTTGATTTCTAACATAATTTTTATTTTAATTATTTTCAGGCAACCTGCATGTATTATTATTGCGGCGCGCTGGGGGTGATGATATTATTTACGTGGGAAGCTGCTAATTTTATGCCTCTTTAATATTTCATTTACCATTACACTAAATTATATACTTAGTTTGAAATTCCTGGTAAAGGATTGTGTTAACAGGGATTAAGTTTAAATTCTGCCAGCCCATGTCTAACTTAAATTAAACAATACCTTTCTGTTTGCTTAACTTTAAAAAGCTAAAAATAGTCTGATGAATGATGATGGGATATCGAATTTCTATAACGAGGAGAAGCAAAAAAAGATCCAGGGTTATAATTTAGCTGTTTACCATGCTAAAAATGCATTGTTTATTTCAGCAGGTGTTACTTTGATCGGCGAGGTTATTGCTTATTCCCGTTATGGCCAAATGCCCGATTTTATTGATCTGTTACCTTTCGCCTTAATGTTTTGTACTTTTTTAGGGCTGGCATTGTGGACACCAAAAAAGCCGTATACCGCGTTAAGGATCGGCGCAGGTATTTATTGCGTCTATATACTTCTTAATGCCCTTCCATTTATATACAAATATGGCATCGAAGGATTATTCAAAGGGTTATATTCCGGTTGTTTATATAAAATAATAATATTGACATTAATTGCAAAAGCATCTCCCAAAGCAAAATTAATGCAGGAAATAAACGAGGAAGCCGACAAATAACATCGACTTTTTACGAGTTCGTTTTAAATAAAAAATTGTCGCAGTCTACCCCTCATATTGTCGGATTCTTGCACTTCCCTGGTACAAATATTGATTTATTTTTGTGATATGTAAACATAGGGTAAATGCGGCCAAAGCATCTATCTGATCATTGTAAAATCAAAATAAATGCTATGGCAACGATGCAAAAAATCACCTCAAATTTGTGGTTTGATAAACAAGCTGAAGAAGCTGCGAATTTTTATGTCTCGATTTTCAAAAGCTCATCGATAGGAAAAATTGCCCGTTACGGAAAAGTGGGCCAGGAGATACATGGCATGGAAGAAGGCACAGTCATGACCATTGAATTTACAATAGAAGGACAACAATTTGTAGCGCTAAACGGCGGACCTCATTTTAAATTTAGTGAAGCCATATCGTTTATTGTTGATTGCGGCACACAGGATGAAGTTGATTACTATTGGGATAAGCTATCCGCTGGCGGAGATGAAAAAGCGCAAATGTGCGGCTGGTTGAAAGATAAATTTGGCTTATCCTGGCAGATCGTTCCCACGGTGCTGCCTGAAATGATGGCCGATGCTGAACCTGCAAAAGTGGCGAATGTTACCAGCGCCATGTTTAAAATGAAAAAATTGGATATAGCGACTTTGGAAAAGGCATTTGGCAAATAAGGCAATAAATAAACTCAACTAAATATAAGGCCGGGAATATTTCTTACTCTTAAATCAAAAACAGGTGAACACAGACATAGAAGCATATAATAATAAACAAACCGCTGACGACAAAAAAATTTGTGATATTTTAGCAAAGGAAATCAGCCATCATTTGCCTGAAGCAGAAAATAAAGTTTGGCATGCTCATCCTGTCTGGTTCCTGGAAGGAAATCCAATTGTCGGTTATAGTAAATTGAAAAATAATATCCGGCTATTATTTTGGAGCGGCCAATCTTTTAACGAGGTTATTTTGCAAAAAGAAGGTAGCTTTAAAGCCGCTGATCTAAGTTACACATCAGCTGAACAAATAAACAAAGCTGATTTGAAACGGTTGCTTGAAAAGTCGCGGCAAATACAGTGGGACTATAAAAATATTGTTAAAAGGAAAGGAATGCTGGAACGATTAAAATGAAACCGAAAGAACATATTCATTATCACAAAGACGGGTCTGTTTGGGCAAAAGGACAAATGCTTGACGACCAGGAGCATGGCTATTGGGAATGGTATCGAAAAGATGGAGTGATCATGCGTTCGGGACATTTCGACAATGGCAAACAAGTCGGTGAGTGGACAACTTATGACAAGAGTGGCCAAATTTATAAGGTAACTAAAATGAAATAATGCACGCAACCATATTGCGCAACTTTAGTTAAACCTTGCTTTCTGGGCTCATCAGCAAGAGCTATAATAGTGAGTCCAAAATCCGCAATAATTATTTTTATGTAATCTCTTTTTCTTGCGCATCCGTTAAGTGATCTGCGATCGTTCGCTATCACCAAAACTGATGCTGATGAAAATAAAAATACTTGTAGGATTACTGTTCCCCTTAATGGTAATGGCGCAGGAAGTAAAGCCGGTATTGTCTGCCGACTACTTGTCAATGGTCCGGAAGGACCCGGCTAATTTCAAAAATAACAAAGGACCAGATTCAACCAACAGTATCGACAAAGCGATATTTCGCTACCAGGGCCCTGGGTTTTCAGGAGGATTTACGGTAAAAAAAATACATGCAGGAGCAGGCAATATCATTACGTTCCGCCAGGCCTTTGTGAATGATCTCTCAATAACCGGAACAGTATCGGCGGCGATAGAATTGCGACATGTCAACCACTTGCCATCTTTACAAAATGAATATGTGCAGGGCCGGTCTGCCAGCGGTACGATAATATGGCGCGGACCAGAAACAAACGAGTTGTTCAGCTATGGCCCATCTATCAACACACTCAACTTTGACGGAACTAATTATCCCTATGACCTGAATGGAAGATTAACTGCCGCAGGTGCGGGAAATGGAAAAAAAGCTATTGCTTATGGCCCATCTATTTTTCACACCGCGGCTTTATTTTCGCATGCGATAACATTGCAAACCAACTACCGGCAGAGCTATCAGCGACAATTAAATAGTATAATCAAAGCAGGTCAGCGGCGTGAGAACAGCATTGTTTCTACGAAAAATAAAACGGATTATTTTTCCGTCTCACTGGAAGGCATCCTTAAACAATTTACAATCGGGGGCAGTTACAACTACAGGCAGGAACGTCTTTCCAATTGCAACCAAAATGGGTTTTTAAACAAGGTATATCGCAATGCTTTGTTAAGCCCTGTAAGTTTTGATAATAGCCAGGGAAGCACAATCGGCAGCATGCAACGAAGTTATAGCGCGCAGGCCGACAACCCCTACTTCCTGCTTGCAGGAAATGATCATTTATTTCTTCAGCACCAAAATACCGGCAACTTCGTATTGGAACAAAAATTCAGCGGGGGAAAAATCAGGCTATCGCAATCTTATGAAAACTTCCGCCAGCAAAGCAATGAGGGCTATCGTCCGGGCACGGCATTTTTTCCAAATGGCGTAGTGGCTAAAAGAAATACTACCGATGACAATTATCTGCTGACTATAAGCGCACTGTACAATATCCGTTTTACTGATCCGCAATTTTCCACGACGGTTACCGCCAATTATATTTATAATAACAAGCAATCAGCTATTATAAATTCGCAAAATCCAACTTATAATTATCAGCGGTCTTCCAACGATATTGCCCTTGGTTTTGCACCTACTTACCGTAATTATGATTTTGCAGCAGGGATCAGCCTGGTAAACAAAATGTATGCATCCAATACCGCTACAACCGACAATTTTCTTTTACCATCTGTTTCCGGATTTATAAGATTCAACGACTTGTTTTTAGTTGACGATCTGTCCGTAAAACTGGCAGGAGCCTATACACGTTTCAATAGCGAGCCAGCCTTAAATAAATCATTTGCACAGGCTAATTTGTTAAGGTATTCAATGATTGATGCACTACAATACCTGCCACTAACGGAAGTAAATGGTTTTGATAATCTTCGGCCGGTTGAACATAAAGAATACACCACCAGTGTAGAACTGTCCTATAAAAATAAGTTGTCCCTCGTCTTTGATTGGTTTAACCGGAAAACTTACAATGATATCTTTCCCATCATAAAGAGCGGGCAATTAGAATTGGAAAACATAGCCACGCATAGAAATCGCGGATTCGAACTCGAACTTAAATTCTATCCGTATCCATCAAATGGTAAAATGTCTTTTTCAAACAGTATTTCATTCGCAACTTACCGCAGCAGCGTACTGGATGTAAAAGCCGGTTACAACTTTACACCGATCGCGGGGTTCAGTGATGTGCATAAAACAATAATTAAAGGCGAGCCCCTCGGAGTTATTGTCGGTAATACTTTTTTAAAAGATATAAATAACAATATAATTATTGGAACAGATGGCTTTCCATTGGTGAGTAACAATTCCTCAATCATAGGCAACCCCATACCTGATTTTACGATAAAGCTGAACAATCACTTTAGCTGGAGAAAATGCGATCTTAATATTGATTGGGAATGGAAAAAAGGCGGCGATATGTGGAATGGTACGGCAGCAATGCTCGATTATTATGGAAGATCCGCCAACTCTGCCGGGTTAAGGAATACTGTTAATTATCTCTTCAATGGTGTGCAGGAAAATGGCGCCCACAATATGACTCCCGTAAATTTTTATGACCCTTCTCAACCATTGGAAAAAAATCGCTGGGTTCGTTATGGCCCAGCCGGCGTGGCGGAATCTTACATAGAAAAAGCCGATTGCATCCGCCTGAACAATATCAGCGTTTCTTACAAGGCTTTGATCAAAAAATACCTCCAGCAACTTGTCTTCACGCTTTATGCAAATAACATTATGTTATGGCAGGCATATGATGGAGTTGATCCTGGTCAGTTGATGTACGGCCAGCCCGGCAGTACAGGACTTGATCTTTTCAATCTCCCATCTTATCGCTCATTTGGTTTCTCCGTATCCCTTAAATTTTAATGACATGAAAATTATATATTTATTCAGTTTTCTCACCTGTGTTTTAATATGCATTTTTTTCCCTTCTACAGCAAATTCCCAGGACTATGCGATGAGCAAAGAAAAAATCTATATACAAACGGATCATGTATTTTATAAACCGGGGGACGTAGTTTACTTTAAATTATACCTGGTAAAAGCGATTGACCAAACCCCCGGTGTTGAAAGCAATATCGCATATGTAGAACTCATCAGTCCTGCGGGTACCGTAGTGCTTAAATCAAACTTCAAAGTAGCGGATGGATACGCCGAAGGCTCATTTGATTTTGCAGACCAATCTGTCGGAGGGATTTATAAAATCAGGGCCTACACCAATTGGATGCAGAATGAAAATGACAGCCGCTTTTTTTTGAAAGAGATCACTGTATTAAAGATGATCGCGCCAAGAATATTAATGAAACTGAACTTCCCTGAAAAAGGTTATGGCCCTGGCAGCGAGGTAAAGGCGGTTTTCTCCATGCGCAATTTAAATAATGAAACGATAAACAATTACGCGGGAAAATTCACTGTGTCTATTGGTGGCGAAGTAAAAACCAGCAGGGATTTCAGGACCGATAATGAGGGCAAGGCGGCAATCATTTTTTCACTACCGCAAGATCTTTCAACAAACGATGGGCTGCTAAATGTCACAATCGACTATGATTCATATACTGAATCGGTTTCAAAAAGTATCCCGATCGCGTTGAATAAGATTGACCTTCAATTTATGCCGGAAGGCGGTACGCTGCTGGAAAACTTTACCAGTACAATAGCATTTAAAGCCATAAATGAAAACGGAAAAGCGGCAGATGTAAAGGGTGAGGTACGGGATAGCGACGGAAATAAAGTGGGTGTATTTGAAAGTTTTCATTTTGGTATGGGAAAGTTTTTATTTACACCCCGGCCCGGCCAAACTTACCAGGCCATTATTACTTCTCCCGCCAACATCAAACAACAATATGAATTACCTGCCGCCACGGCAAACGGTGTTATGATGCACATCGCCACGGCGAAAAAAATATTAACTGTAACAATTACCGCCAGTAATGACATTGAAGTAAAGTTATTGGCTTCCACAAAAAACATCGCTTATTATTCCAAAAACATTTCCCTGCGCAAAGGGTTAAATGACATACAGATCAATGAAGATATATTTCCTGCGGGGATCGCACAATTCACCTTGTACACGATTTATGAAAAGCCATTGGCCGAGCGACTCGTATTCCTGAATGCAGACAAGCAATTAAAAGTTACGATCACACCTGATAAAGTAAAATATCTACCCCGTGAAAAAATAACGCTTTCTCTCAAAACAGTCGATGAAAAGGGACAGCCGGTGCCTTCTAATTTTTCACTTTCAGTGATAGATGACAAACTGTGGAGTTTGGCCGATGATAAGCAGGATAATATACTTTCCTGGTTATTGATGAGCAGTGAACTGAAAGGCAAAATAGAAGAACCTCAATTCTACTTTAAGCAGGATGAGCCCAAATCCTTACCGGCACTTGATTTGCTGATGCTGACAAATGGTTACCGGTATTTCGATTACATCGATTATGTTACTACAGAAGGTAAACTCAAGTACCTGCCGGACCAGGATAATGTACTAAGCGGGCAAATTGTGAACAGCGACAACAAGCCAATACCAGCGGATTTATTCCTTGTAAATACGGTAACGGGTGGGAAAGCATTAAAAATAAAAACTGGTGAAGACGGCACATTTTTCTTTTCCGAACTACTTCCAAAAACCAGTTACTACCTTTTCGCCAAGTCGCTTGACAAAAAGGAAAAAGTAACGATCAGGGTACTGCAAAATGGCTACGGTAACAATCCCGCAAAAGTAACAGAATTTAAACTGCTCATTTCAAAACCTGTCAATTTTGGAATGACCATTCCGGTTATTCCAAACCCGCTCAAAGAAGATGATAAAAACTTACCGGTCAACAATATAGTGAACGGGTTTAAACAGGTCAATGCATTAAATGATGTAGTAGTGATCGGTTATGCGACGCAAAGAAAAAAAGACCTGACCGGTGCAGTATCGATCGTAAATAACAGGGACCTTTTTGGAGCAGCCAATTTTGCAGGGCTTTTACAAGGAAAGGTAGGAGGATTGATTATAAATGCAACCGGAGATCCCGGGGCGGATACGAGAATATCGATCAGGGGTACACGCACGCTACCAGGAAATTCGCCCCTGGTCGTCATGAACGGTATGCCTTTGGAAAATGTAAACCTGGATATCATAAATCCAGCTGACATAGAATCGCTTACCGTATTAAAAGATGCCGCTGCCACGGCGCTGTATGGCAGCCGGGCAATGAACGGAGTTATCATCATCGAATCAAAAAAATTCAGGAATGAGAAGATACATTTTCGTATCCCTGGTAAATATTACTATGCTTCGCAGGCAGTTAACACGGCGGGTACACCCTATACCGTCGCCAGGAAATTTTACGTGCCAAAATATGCAACAACGACAACGACTCAAAGGACAGATTTCAGGGAAACTATTTATTGGAACCCGGTTGTTCAAACAGGTAAGGATGGAACCGCGTCAGTGACTTTTTATAATTCAGACGCATCCACTACATTCAGGGCTATTGCAGAAGGTATTGCATACAATGGAAAACCGGGTAGAACTGAAGCGACTTATGCAGTACAAAACGCCTTGCAGGTAGATGCAAAAATCCCTCCCTATCTTACCGTGGGCGACAAGGCGCTGGTTCCATTAGTAATAAAAAATAATGGTGACGAGGTGTTGGAATTAAAAATCAGCCTTGTGCTACCGACGCAATTTAAAACCGGTGACTATGATAAGAATATTATTGTACAACCACGAAATTCATTGCAATTATTGATACCACTGGAAGCCCTGGCAGCAGCAAAGGACACTATACAATTTGCTGTGACAGGCGCATCGGTAAATGAAGTTATATCATTACCCGTTATGGCCACAGAAAAAGGATTTCCGATAATAGAAACCTTTTCCGGCAATCAATCCGCGCAGCACAATTTCACAATAAACAAAATGATCCCCGGAAGCTTGCGGTCTGACCTGAAACTATTTAAAACCCTTGAAGGACAATTATTGGACGGAATTGAATCCATGCTACGCGAACCTTTTGGATGTTTTGAACAGACTTCTTCCAGCACTTATCCAAATATTTATGTATTGAAATACCTGAAAGAATCAGGCAAGTTGAACCCGGCTATTGAGAAAAAAGCAATGAACTATATTGAAGCGGGTTATAACAAATTAATTGGCTTTGAAACAGCTGAAAATGGTTTTGAATGGTTTGGAAAAACACCGCCGCATGAAGCATTAACCGCTTATGGGTTGCTGGAGTTCACAGATATGCAGGAGTTTATCGAGGTAGATAAAAAAATGCTTGAGCGAACAAAGAAATTCCTGTTGAGCCGTCGAGATGGGAATGGTTCTTTCACCCTGGTCAACCGGGGTTATGACCAGTTCGCCTCCGTCCCGAACAGGGTCGCGAATATCTACATCGTGTACGCGCTTACGCGGGCCGGTATAGGAAAAGAGATCCGGAAAGAATATGAAACAGCGGTTAAAAGAGCGATGGAAAGTAAAGACGGTTACCAACTGTCTATGATGGCGCTAACCGCTTACTATATGAAAGACAACCTGGCCTACAATCGATTGATGGAAGAATTGAACGAGCAATCTCAAAAAGTAAATATGAATGCTGAAACCAGTGTGGTTAATTCCAGGGACGCGTCTTTAAGAGTGGAGACCTATGCTTTATATGCACTGGCATTAATGAAGGCGCAGGTTCCGCCGATAGGAAAGATTGCCGGCCTGATTACAAAAATACTCAGCGAAAAAAGTTATTACGGTTATGGTTCCACGCAATCAACGGTATTGGCATTGCAGGCAATCGTAGAATACTCAAAACTGGCAGGCAGTATCACCGACGACGCGCCGGTAATTTTCACTGTCAATAATAACCTGGCCTCCGTCGGAGAAACTGTAACCGAAAAATTACAAGAAGGAAAAAACAGTTTTGCCGTAAATTATCCGCAAAAAGATAAGGCCATACCTTATAATCTCGAGGTATCGTACAATACCCTTACGCCGCCGAATAGCGAAAAAGCGGTATTGAAATTATATGCCCGGTTAAAAAATAATAAAATTAATATTGGCGAAACAGTAAGAATGGATATTGAAGTTATCAATCAACAGAACATACTTCAACCGATGGCGATCGCGAAGATCGGTATACCCGCCGGGCTGTCTGTACAACCCTGGCAATTGAAAGAAATATTAGAAAAGAAGCAGGCGGCTTACTATGAGATATTTGACAACTACCTGGTTTTTTACTGGATGGGTTTTGCGGCGAAGGAAATAAAATCCATTCACCTGGATCTAAAGGCCGATGTGCCCGGCAGTTACAAAGGAAAAGCCAGCACCGTTTACCTGTATTATACCCCGGAATACAAGCATTGGAATGAGGGTGTGGAAGTACAAATAAAATAGCGCTGACTATACCCGGTAAAGGATTTGAATTAGAACGCATCGTTCTTTCACATGCCTGCGCTTTTACCTGAATACGTATATATTTGTGCAACCTCGTTAATATTTACTTATGTTAAAAACGGACATACTATTTTTTCGGGTACTGATTTTTCAGTTTATTTATCCTCAAAATATCTATTCCGCTTTACGCTTAAAATAAGCTTATGGATTTTGAAAGCATAGTTCCCGATAAGTCGATTTCTTTATTTGTAAAAAACATCCTGGTATTTGAAGAACCCGACGAAAAGCAAAAAACGCTGCTGCCTTTTTTTGCAGATGGCTATCCCGGGTTAATGTTCCAGGAAAGTAAAAACGGGTTGTTGGTCAAACCCCATGATAAGGTGATGCCGGCATTCTTTCTGTACGGACAAACGATCAGGCCGATAGAACTGGTGCTTGACGGAAAATACAAGCTGGTGGTGTTTCAATTGTATCCCTTTGTGCTAAAAAGTTTTTTTAAAGTAAATCCAAAAGATTTAAATGATGATTGCTATAACCTGGAGCGATTACAAAATAAGGATGTTACAAAAACCATTAAATACCTGCAATCAAATTTGAATACGGCGCCGATGGTGAAAGCGATCAGTGAACTGTTGTTTTCAATTTTCCAGGCCAAAAAAGAATCACTCGATTTCACCATCGGGCAAGCGATTCAATTAATTCTAAATTACAAGGGACAGTTCAGTATCAACGAGCTTTCTAAAGAACTAAATATTACTGAAAGAACCCTTGAAAGAAGGTTTGTTAATGAAGTCGGCATCTCTCCTAAACAGTTTTCAAAAATTATTCAATTTCAATTATCGCTTGAACAGTTGACAATAAAAGATTATTCAAAATTAACCGATGTGGTGTACGCCAATGGTTTTGCGGACCAGTCACATTTTATAAAAGTATTCAAAGCATTTACCGGTAAAACACCCAAAATGTTTAAGCGCAAAACATAGAAATATTTTGTCGGATTTATTCTATTTTGAGGATCGGCCCCGGCGCAACTTTGTGGTATAAAATTAAACACTATGAAGTTATTAATCTTTGGCGCAACCGGCGGAACCGGACGGCTCGTTATCCGGCAAGCACTGGACAAAAGTTTTAATGTGACAGCTTTCGTCCGCGATCCCGGCAAAGTAAACTTGTCACACCCCTTGCTAAAAATAGTAAAGGGAGACGTACTACAGCAACATTCGATAGATACGGCAATGGAAGGGCACGACGCCGTAATTTGTTGCCTTGGCGCCCCGGCTACCAAGGCGGGGTTACTGCGTTCGGAGGGAACAAAAAACATTATCAGCTCGATGCAAAAGTTTGGAATATCGAGGCTGATTTGCCAAACCTCGCTCGGGTACGACGACAGTGAAAAAGTATTGAACTATACGCCCTTTGTTTTCAGAAAAATCATCGCGCCTTTCCTGCTCAAAAAAACATTTGAAGATCACTCCAGGCAGGAAAGCAAGATCAAAGAGTCTGATCTGAACTGGACAATTGTCCGACCCGGCACAATGACCAATTCCCCTGTGACCGGCAAATATAAACACGGATATAATTATAATGACAGCACCTGGAAAGTGAAAATTTCAAGGGCTGACGTTGCACAATTCATGCTGGCCCAGTTGAATAATACGGGGTACAATAAAATGGCTGTAGGTATTTCCTATTAAACCATAGGTATTGGCTCGGCGCCACGAAAGCACGAATAAACACGATTTACTCACCTGATCAATTCGCGTTTATTTGCGCATTCGTGGCTATCTTATTATTTCAAATCATCCTTTTATCTGAAAAAAATGCCAGGTATTAAACATTTCAAATTTTAGCGTGTTACACGATTTCTTGACCAGGCTAAATTCAAGCTCAACTTTGATCAAACTAAATTTTCATTTAGCCCCAAAACAATTAAGAATTATATTTGCCGATGCAGAAAATTAGACATAACCTGGTACTTGCCGATGACGATGTTGATGACCGTATTTTCTTCAAAGAGGCCCTGGAAGAATTGCCGGTTGATTCTATCCTTGTTACTGTAAATGATGGGGTAGAATTAATGCACCTGCTTAACTCCGAACCTGGGAACCTGCCCGATGTACTCTTTCTTGATCTGAACATGCCGCGTAAGACCGGCTTCGAATGCCTGGCAGAAATAAAAACGGACAAAAAATTAAATCATCTCCCAATTATTATTTTTTCTACATCATTTGACCATTCCGTGGTCAATTCTCTTTATGAAAAGGGTGCACATTTTTATGTAAGGAAGCCAGCCGAGTTCTCGAAACTTAAGGAGGTGATCCATACTGCCTTGTCCCTTACTTCAGGATCTGCTACCAGCCGGCCGGCCAAAGAAAATTTTATCCTTAATAGTGATTAGGATAAATTATAATAACTTCATGCAATTGGCTTTTACCGCTTATTTCGCTTTGCTAAAAATATCGTTACCCAATGGCTGTCCAGAAAAAAAACATTTTTCCCAAAACCCCTACCGGCATAAGTGGGCTGGATGAAATTACCGGCGGTGGCTTTCCCAAAGGCCGACCGGTACTCATTTGCGGCACCGCAGGTTGTGGTAAAACTTTACTTGCCGTTCAATTCCTCGTGAAGGGTATCACCGAATTTGATGAACCCGGCGTTTTTATGAGCTTTGAGGAATCCGCGAATGATCTGT
>JBDSLD010000188.1:0-9733 GCA_039916545.1 Ferruginibacter sp. | reverse complement strand
GTATAAGACATTTAAAAACATCGTGCAAAAAAATAACAAAGTTGTCACAAGCTCTCAACGTTTTTTTGAATCCGCTTACAATGAAGTCCAGCAACAATATAGCAATATAAAAATTTAAAATAAAAACCCATGCCAAAGCAAGTATCCAAATCATACCTTATCAGCGGTCGTATAACATCTCCCACAGGCCAGCCGGTTACTGGTCTTATTGTTCGTGCTTTCAATTTTGATCCAACTATACCCGAAAGCCAATTGGGCGAATCATCGGTTTCTGATACCAAAGGACGTTACAACATTTCTTTTACCGATAAAGATTTCGTGGGTTCCAATACAGAAAAAGGGCCGGATGTGCTGATTAAAGTGTATAAAGATTTGCAATTGCTTGGCCAAAGCAAAGTAAGTTATAACTCGACACAGAAAATCATCATCGATTTGAAAGTGGGCGATACAGATCCAGAGCCAATTGATAAATTATTCAAAGTGTCTGGGAAGGTTACAAATGCTGCCTGGGAAGCATTGACCAATCAAAAGGTAGTATTGGTTGATATTGACCTACAGACCGCCGCCATCTACAGAACTGTTACTTCTTTTGAGGAATTGATAAAAATGAACATTGAGGTATTGGGAGAAACCGAAACCGATGCTGATGGCAACTATATCCTCTCTTTTGATGCAAGTGCTTTCGCAGAACAGGAACGGGATATGCCCGATGTAGTGGCTTACGTGGTTGAAGACAATATAATTACTGGCAGGTCGAATATCTCAACAAAAAAGGATTGGAACCTATCCAATGAATTGTTGAACCACGACATAGTATTGTTGCAATCCACACAGCGGGGCATCTCGGAATATGCTAAAGTAATGGGTGCCATTACCGGTTTGCTACAGGAAGCTAACCTGCAACTGTATGAAATAGCGGCTTCAGAAGATCAAATTTTATTCCTGGCGGAAGAGACAGGGCAGGAGTTTAACAATGTGTCTATCTGTGCAGAAGCCGCCTTAAGGGTATTTGAATTGCCGGGCGATGTATTACCGCATGAATTACTGTATGCCATGGGCAGGGAACAATTATCCCTGCAAGTATCGAACTGGGTGCTGATCACGGAAACAGCACTCATTTCTGCCATCCAAAAATCTATTGCCGAAAATATTATTAGTGTTTACAGTGATAAAGCCGTCAATGATTTTTCGGACACAATACTTAACTTATGTAAAACCTATTTAATTGAAAGCAACGATGAAGTAGCTAAGCAAATACAGCAAGTACTTGGCTTCTCTACCAAGGACCAAAAATTGCAATCGGCTTTTCTAACCGCACAGAAAGAATATGCGGGAACAGAAAGTAATTTCTGGAACGAATATCTTCCAAAATTGCCCGCATTCGAGGGGAATGAAAATGTTGTTGCTTCCCTGAAACTTACACATGAGTTGGCTACCATCACACAACTCCATATTCCTTTGATGGAAGAAATCCAGGTCAACAGAACAATTACGGATGTAAAACAACTCATGAGCTTAGCGGACAATGAATGGATGTCGATGATAGATAAGACAGGTGTTCCGGAAAATATCGATATCAGCAAAGAAAATTACATGCTACAGTTGCAAAGCGTCGTGGATGTGTCTTATCCTACCCACAGGGTTGCATTGATGGTGGAAAAGAATGTTTTCGAATGGCCAACAAGCCTGCAAGCCCAGCTCGATGGCTTTTTGAAAACTGTTCAGGATTTTGATATCAGTAGATCCAACATCGATCAGTTTGAAACCCATTTTTCTGAGATGCCAGATAAAGAAGCCGTTAAAAACGAGCTGAAAACCATTCAACGGCTGTACCAAATAAGTCCTGGCCCGGATACTTTATCAAAACTAAAAATGCTGAACTTTACTTCGGCCGCCCAGGTCGCTGCAATTCCCGAGGTCACTTTTGTAAAAAGATACAGTGATGTTTTGGGAATTGAAAATGCAGTGGCCGTGACACAAATGGCCAAAGCAACTTCTGCAAGGGCCCTGCAAATTGGTACAATGATCTACCAGGAAGCTTATGCCCTAAAGCCTGGGATCTTACAGACTACTGAGGTGAAATCTGCCATACAAAACCGAATCCCAAGCCTGGAGGAATTGATTGGTCCGGCCAGTTATTGCGCATGTGACCATTGCAGATCGGTATACAGCCCGGCAGCTTACCTGGTAGATATTTTAAGGTTTTTGGACAAAAGCGAAAACAATAGTGCGGACAAAAATCCATACGAAATGTTGATGGCCCGAAGACCCGATCTGGCGTATCTCAAACTTACTTGCGAAAACACCAATACCATTATTCCTTATATTGATCTGGTAAATGAAATATTAGAATATTATATAGCTCATAATCATACATTGGATGCAGGGGCTGCCTACGATACCGGCGACACCACTGCTGAAGAACTACAATCCAACCCGCAAAACATTCAGGTAGCAGCATATGAGGATATTAGTAAGGCAGTTTATCCTTTTACCCTTCCCTACCATCAACCTTTGGATGTCATCAATACATATCTCGACCATTTAAAATTGAACAGGTTTGAGTTGATGAATTTATTCCGGGTGAGTGAAAGCATCATTTTTGATAAAGCTTACTTCAACTTTTCTGACAAAGAATATGAAATAATTACCGATAATTCTTTGGTAGGGGTGCATGAAAAATATGGATATGCAGCTACGGAGGTTACTGGTTTTAATACCTCGCTTAAGGAAATTACGGAATTTTTAACAAGAACGGGCATCGCTTATACGGATTTGATTGAATTGCTTAAAACCCGGTTCCTGAACCCTGGTTTTGCGGCTTTTACTACAATAGAAAATACCTTCAGGTCTTCCGGAATCGACTCAGCCAGTTTATTTCAAATACTGATCAGTGTGGCCAATGGTAGCTATGTACCCGTCGAAGGCGCTCCTTTTAGTCTGGCTTTGCAAACAGCCGGGTGGCAGGATTATACTCAATTCAAAGATTGGTTAAAACTTAGTTTTCCAGCAATCAATAGTTTGGTCACGCTTTATCAAAGAGATTCAAACTGTGACATCGGAACAACCGTATTGCGTAGCATCGGTAATTTGTACACAACTGGCCCCGATAACCTGAGCGTTTTTTACGGCCGTTTTCACCGGTTTGTGAGACTATGGCGCAAGCTGGGCTGGAGCATCAGGGAATTGGACCAGTTAGTGGCTCTATCCGAACCTCATGATATACAAGAAGACACGATCAAAAACCTGGCGCTGGTGGCGCAAATACAAAAGCTCTCGGGAATACCCCTAAGCCGTCTTCCGGTGTTATGGGGCAATTTGGATGCGTCCGATCGCAATTCCACCTATCACAAACTGTTTCTGACCAGGTCCATTCGTCCTATAAATGATGCTTTTGCCGTGCTGGCTGATGGATCGGTGCCAAAAGCAAATAAATTGGTGAGGGACTACATTCCCGCCATTCTTGCTGCTATCGGTATTGCTGAAAATGACTTTACGATGGTGAAAGAAGATTTGGGCTGGAGTGATACACAGGTTATGAACCTTAAAAGCCTTAGTGATTTATATAAGTATGTTTTATTGTCAAAAGCGTTGAAAGTATCTGTATACGATTTTTTAACCATAAAAAACTTAACCCTTGTCAATCCTTTTGACCGGGCACATATCGATTCAACATTACTATTTATAAATATTGTCAGTCAAATAAAACTATCCGGATTTAAAGTCGAAGCCCTTAATTATTTATTCGGATCTGAGTTGTATAATAATCAGTACGGAATTACGCCGCAGGAAGCTGAAATTTCAGCAAAAACTATTTTAAAAAAATTACCAACAGTTGATACAACCTCTGCGGATACAACCTCTGCGGAAACACCAACCGCTACACAACAAAAACAATTGGAAGAACTGGCTGCCCAAATAGCTTCCTTATTAAAATTGACACCTGTTATTGTACAGGAATTAATTCCTAATTTCCTTGAATTGTCAAAGGATGATACGCTGTTGGCAGCGAGATTGATGACGATGCAAAAAGCTGCATTGCTGATCAATACATTTAAACTGGAGGGGGATGAAATAAGCTATATAAAAAAACATCCTTCTTCTTTTGGTGATTTAAATTTTGATAATCCTGATTTTTTAGCCTGGCGGCGTTTATCAGCATACACTGCATTCAGGAATTTAAAAGAAGTAGGAAAAGATATATTGATCTCGATATTTGAAGCCTCCTTAAATACCACAACCGACTTCAATACTTTTACTGGTTTGATAGCCGAATTATTCAAATGGGATATATCGGATCTTATAACCCTGCAATTATATTTTGGACATGCCACTACTCACATTTACCAAAATGAACTGGAATTAAACAAGTATCATTTAATTTTTAAAACTGCAGCAGCATCCACCATTTCGGTTGCTAATCTCAAAGATATATCCGCTTCCATATCGGATTTCGAAATGCTGGATAAATTGGCCAGCAATATAAAATTATTGACGAAGTCAACATATAAGGAAGGCTCATGGAATGCTGTTGCTGAAAAGCTCAACGATGTTACCAGGGAACATCAAAAACAGGCACTCATCAGCTATGTGATCACCTTATTTCCGGGAGTAACAACTGCGGATGAACTGTATGAACATTTTCTGATAGATGTACAAATGGATGCCTGTATGGACACGTCCCGTATCAAACAAGCCATCTCCTGTGTACAATTATTTATTCAGCGCTGTTTGCTGAACCTGGAATCAAAATATACGGATACCGCCCAGGTGGGTGTTTCACCCGATCAGGTAGATATAAAACGATGGGAGTGGATGAAGAATTATAGAATATGGGAGGCCAATAGAAAAATATTTTTATACCCCGAAAATTGGCTGGAACCGGAGTGGCGGGACAATAAAACACCTTTCTTTAAAGAACTCGAATCGGAGCTCCTACAGGGCGATATCACCGATGCGAACGTAGAGACGGCTTTCAGGAATTATCTGGGCAAATTAGATGCTGTTTCCAACTTGGACCTGGTAGGTTTACATCAGGAAAATGAGCACAACAACTACCGGCTGCATTTGGTTGGTAGAACCCATTCGCTGCCTTATCAATACTACTATCGCACCTACGAAAGTGCCTACGACACATGGGAAGCCTGGACAAAAATACCCGTGGACATTAAAGGGGTAGAAGATGGTGAAAATAGCGGCGTACACCTGCTGCCTGTTATTTGGAAAGGACGTTTATTTCTTTTTTGGCCAGAATTTTTTCAGAAAGTGGAACAGAAGGCATCCGCAGACATTACAATAAAAACTAAGGATGGCGCTGCTACGATTCCTGCAAACGAACCTACAAAGTATTGGGAAATTAAACTAGCCTGGACAGAACTTAAAGATGGAAAATGGACGGCAAAAACAATGTCGAAGGAATTTTTGATACCGGGATTTAGTAATGGGATAAAAAAATCGTTTGAGACCAAATTGAACTTATATAAAATAACAGGAATTATAACCGGAGAAAATAATCAGTTATGTATAAGATTGCATTTGTCCCGACTATCAAATATTCATGGACTGTTTATATTAGACGATATCAATCAGAAAATCAGTGTCACCTATGCAGCCATGCAGCCTCTTGTTATTGCTTCCCTGCCTGCTTCAGGTGCCCGGCATGTAAGCGCTATTGAACATACTCAAAATTTTTCCAGGGTACAGAAGGACTCGTCCGCATTTTGGAAAAAAATTATTAATCCTGGGAGCGACCGTTACCTTAATGCTGTAAGGGCGTACAAAGTTTTATTTGATCAAAATGATGACGTCCTTTTTTGGACTCAGAATTCTTTTCCTTTATTCTACATGTCGAATGGCAAAAGTTATTTTGTAAAGCCGGTTAATATCGATCGATTTCAGGCAATCATTTTGCCGTTACTCATTAAAGGAAATAAAGTTGTTAATAAATCAATAAAACATCTACCAATTGGCAAGGCTGACCCAGCATCCGTGTCCCTGAAAGACAATAAACCTGTCGCTGTCAGTAAGTCTTTCGCAAACCGGGCGGTAACCAGCACCAGTATAAGTAAAATCAATACAGCACCCGAAAAAAAATCAAACAGTAGTTATGCAGTTATAGACCAGGTCAATCACTTGTCGTTTGGGGGAAAAGTTCAAGCGGCCGGCAGTATGAACCCTGCCAAAAATGGCTTGCAGTTTCTTACATTTTTTCACCCCCACGCAAGCACATTCATCAACTTGCTAAATAAGGGTGGCGTGCAGGCTGTGTTGGGGGCAGATACGGCACCAGACCTTGCCAATCCCGCTGTTTATAACGATAGTGGAAAGATTTTCAGGGATACGTTTGCCCCTAACGAGAATTTAGTAGCTACTCCATACCCGTTTGAAAATATAGATTTCACCAATAATGGTGCTTATTCAATATACAACTGGGAACTGTTTTTTCAAATTCCTTTATTTATTGCGACCAGGCTAAGCAAAAATGGAAAATATGCAGAAGCGATGCAATGGTTCCATTATATTTTTGACCCTACCACCAATGAAGAACCGGTAAGGGGCAGGGAAAATACACGGTATTGGAAAGTCTTCCCTTTTAGAACATCCATTGTAGAACAGATCAATACCATATTGGATGCAATCAATTCGTCCTATAATCCTAACGTGGAAAATATTGCCATAAAAGATTGGCGGGAGCATCCATTCAAACCGCATCGGATAGCAGCAAAACGACCATCGGCGTATATGATCAAAGTGATTTTGCAATATGTGGAAAATCTTGTTTCCTGGGGCGATGATTTATTTAGAAAAGATACCATAGAAAGTATCAATGAAGCCACCCAATTGTATGTGATTGCAAATCATATATTGGGCAAAAGGCCACAATTTGTACCAAGGCGTGGTGAAATAAAAGCGGAAACTTATCACTCACTACAAGGCAAATTAGATGATTTTAGCAATGCTAAAGTAGCGCTGGAAAACATATTTCCCAGCAGTAGTGTAACTTCTTCAGGCGAGGTGAGTACCAGTTCCCTATTAGGTTTGGGCAGTTCATTTTATTTCTGTATCCCATTCAATGATAAAATAATAACCTACTGGGACACCGTTGCAGACCGCTTGTTCAAGATCAGGCACTGTCAAAACATAGAAGGCACTTTTAGGAAATTGGCTTTGTTTGAGCCGGCTATCGACCCCGCTCTATTGGCACAGGCTGCCGCCGCAGGATTAAGCATGAATGAGATTTTTTACAGCAGTTCATCGAAAAGAATCAATTACCGTTTTCAATATATACTGCAAAAAGCAAATGAATTATGCAGTGAAGTAAAAGGCCTGGGCGCGGCACTTTTAAATGCAATAGAGAAAAAAGAATCAGAGTTGATTGCCAGGATAAGAGCAGGGCAGGAAGTAAATATGCTCCAAATGATGTCGGACATCAAAGAAAGGCAGGTACTGGAAGCCAGGATTAATATGGAAGGCCTGGTTAAAAACAGGGAAACTTCTGTAAAACGAAGGGAACATTATTTACAACTACTTGGAATTGAAGATACTAAAATACCTGCTATAGAATTTTTAGAGGAAACGGCGGATAGCAATACTTATATCAATGAAACCATTATCCCTGAAGTTCCTGTAGATGTGGATGTTACTGTGGTAGAGGGAGGTGAGCGTGGCGTAAAATTGATACCCAAAGAAAAAGAAGAATTGGATAAAATGGAACTGGCTTATTTTTTCCAACTTGGGGTTTCAACACATGAAGCGATAGCAGGGATCGCTCATAGTTTACCTACGGCGACCATTAATGGAACGCCAATGGGGGTTGGAGCAACAGTGGCCTGGGGAGGACAAAATCTTGGATTTGCTTCGTCAGCTATGGCTAAGGTACTGGGGATTATCAGTGCACAATTAACTTACGAATCTAATCGAGCTTCCAAAATGGCTTCTTACATTCGTCGCGACCAGGATTGGGTGATGCAGGCCAATATGGCTGCCCGTGAAATCATCCAGATAGACAAACAAATTCTGGGAGCTCAAATACGGGTACAGATTGCTCAGAAAGAATTGGCTAATCATCAAAAACAAATAGAAAACGCCCAGGAAACGGAGACCTTCCTTTATGCTAAATTTACCAACGAAGAATTATATCAGTGGCAAAAAGAACAACTGTTGCTGTTGCATCGCCAATCCTATCAATTGGCCTACGATCTGGCAATAAAAGCGGAAGAGGCGTAC
The DNA here is from genome assembly GCA_039916545.1 of Ferruginibacter sp. Taxonomy (GTDB): domain Bacteria; phylum Bacteroidota; class Bacteroidia; order Chitinophagales; family Chitinophagaceae; genus Ferruginibacter. The sequence goes on along the minus strand of JBDSLD010000188.1, from coordinate 1,507 downwards.
AGGTATGAACAGGGGATCGACACAAGCAGCAGGGTTATACAATTCAACTACTGGGATAATCACACCAATGGATTGATGTCGGGCGAAAAGCTGCAATTTGCTTTAAGGCAGCTTGATAAGGCCTACATGGACGATAACAACAAACGTGAATATGAAATCACCAAACATGTTTCTTTGGTATCCCTCGATCCAATGGCGCTTTACCAGTTGCGTGCTACCGGAACCTGTAGGTTTGAAATTCCTGAGGCGGTTTATGATATGGACAACCCGGGCCATTTCTTCCGTCGTATCAAATCTGTAAGTGTTAGTTTGCCCTGTATAGCCGGGCCGTACACCTCTGTCAATGCAACACTTACTTTGGTAGAAAATCGCTACCGAAAAAATACAATTGGTTTGGACACTTCAAGTGATTATATAGAAAAGGTCGATGATAGACGTTTTGTTTATGATATCAGTAATCAATCGATCGCCACCAGCAGTGGGCAAAATGACAGCGGCGTGTTTGAACTGAATTTTAGAGATGAGCGCTATTTACCTTTTGAAGGAGCAGGCGCAATCAGCAGTTGGAAATTAGACTTGCCCATCGAAATAAGGCAATTTGATTACCATACCATCGCAGACGTAATCCTTCATGTGAAATATACAGCCAGGGAAGGGGAGCCGCGAATGAATGTTGCGGCAAATGCTTCGGTTAGGCAAATGCTAAACGAAATTAAACAGGCAATAGCAACAGATAATGGCATGCACGCAGCCTTCAACCTTAAGCATGATTTTTCAAAGGAATGGCATTTGCTGAAAAGCAGCCGTACAGCAACTCTGCGATTGGAAAAATCAAGACTGCCCTACTTCATTCAATCGTTGGGATTAACCATAGAAAACGTGCAATTTGTAGCCATGATTGACGCCCCTGGAGAAATTTCCATCACGATAAATGCTGATAATTTGCCTTTGACCGACCAATTAGGATTTAAAGTTGGCAATTATAATGCCTTGCATTTAAACCTGCCGTTTGATATTATCATTATCATTCCTGGCACTGTAGACATCAGCAAACTTAAGGAGTTGGTTATGATGGTCAATTATAAGTTTGTAGTTTAAAATAATACCCTTTATCAGTTTTCATATTTGGCGCTTTTATTTGAGTAGTATTAAAAAAAGAAAAAAAGGCCTACAGAATTGATTGCTAACCAACAATACTTGCCAATCTTTGGTCCGTTATAAATAGTGTTTGCAAGAAAACTTTGAAAACCTTTACAGACAATGAATTGTGGAGATTTTCTTGTTGAATATTATTAATCTGAAACTAAATAAATGGCCTAAAATAAAATATTACTGAGCTGTTTAATAAAAGGCATTTAAGTGTGGAACTGTTTGATCTTTTACACCAGTAAGCGGGTTAGCTGCCTTTCGTTGGTTCGGTTCCGATGAAATCGGAATTGAAAAAATGCGCAGCCTGTTTTTTCAAAGAAGCAAAAACAGCAGCGTTCCGGTTATCCGCCAGCTGGCG
>JBDSLD010000187.1:0-7899 GCA_039916545.1 Ferruginibacter sp. | reverse complement strand
CATATTCCGAGATAATTATTCCGCCAGACATGCCGACTGCAATATCAAACCCCTCGACCGCTAATTTTCCTTTGCTCGTACCGCCGGCTATTTTTCCCGCATTGTCTGAAACATCCCACCTGCCATCACGACCAACATACCAGACCGGCGTGCCGGCAACATTTGTTCTTAATGGCGCAAAGCCTTCCTGCCGCCACTTGAACCGGGGTGGTGTGTTGATAGTGATGACGGCAAGGTCTTCACGCTGGCTTGATAACCAGGTTTCTTCCTGCACTCCGGAGTAAGTACTACCCTGCTCAGTAAAAAATTGCAGGGAGACATTCGCTTTATCTTTTGGGCCGCCGTCATTGGCACCGCGCACAACATGATTGTCAGTTACTATGTATAAAACTTTATCTTTCTCGGCCACAATAAAACCAAAGCCAACACCATAATCGCTTTTGATGGATACTACATTGTCCCTGATGGCCTGTGCCTTCATCCACCCCATTTCCTGGCCATGAGAAAGTTGGAAACCAAGAACCAACAGGCAGGTTGCAGTGATTTTTTGAACTAACATTTCAGGATAATTTTAAGCGTGATATAATACTGCTGATCAGGCCCCAAAGAAAAACTACCGCCCCCCAGAACAATGCCAGTGGCTGGTTCTTTAACAGGTATTCCAATAACCTTGGCCGCAGGTCTTTTTCCGATCCATCCGGCCCTGCCTTTATACCTTTAACGGTGCCTTTAAAAAACAAACTGATGACATTATTCTCCACACTAAAATCAATTAGCCATCCATTGATATCCTGTAAAATAAACCGGTCCTGCTTGTTTAACTCAACACTCCGGTTAACGTCATTCAGCGTTAGCGTGCCTGATTGTATGGTGGATATATATTTTAAAATGTCGGCGCCATAAACATAACTGTCGGAAAATAATAACGAACTCACCTTTCTGCCTTCTAAAATATTAACGACTCCTTTATGCCTGAATATAATATCCGCTGCCGCATCTTCTTTGCCCGTTGATTCAAATCTTGCAAAGAGTGGAATGTCCAATTGTTGTTTGGATTGAACTTTTTCTTTTACCGGCTCCAGGAATTCAGCGCTGTTGAAAGAAGCGGATACTTTTAACGGTTCACCCTTCACATTGATGTGAACCATATCCTGCAATTGCTTTATTTTTAAAACGGATGCGGCGCCAACTTCTATCTTGTCTAAAAAAATTGTATCCGCATTTAATTTTGCATTCAGTAATGCGGCGGTGTCATTGAAAGAAAGCCGTGTATCAGAAACCGCAATGCTGTTTAACTTGTTTATTTCGAGCCGGTCTGTCAGGATGAGTCCGTCAAATCCCAGGATATTTTGCCTTTCAGTTTCCTTGAGAGAAATTTGCAATGCCTTACACCGCACCTGGATAGAAACATTGTTGGTTGATAAAAAACCGATTGCCGGGATATCCCCTACTCTAAAGAACAATAGCAAGCCACCCAGGACGAGACATACCAACGCAATGATGGCATAAGTGCCGCGCCATGTTCCCACAGGTGGATTGGTGAAATGTTTTTTTATAACAACAACCCGGTAAACATTCTTGAGCCATTCACTTTCCTGTGCGGATACTCCATCAGTACTGATCTTGCCTAAGATCTCATCTGTCTTTTTTTTTAATGGAGTTGGGTCGAAAGCCTTATCCGCCGATTGTGCCGAATCAGCTCCTGGCTTTTTTTTTCTTCCAAATCCAAACATAATCAGATTTTAATTTTAAGGATTTCAGATTGCCATCTTTTGTTTTCCGGCCTGTATTGGATCTCCAGGCAAAATACGCTTATGTTTTTTGCAGGCCGGGGAATTTTAATTTCAATTATACTTCCAGCCGTCATGTCGCCTGCAAAGTTCTGGAAGGGGTTTATCACCGAATCACAGGTCATCCCGATTGTGCGGCTAAGGTTCCATCGAAAATTGCTCAGGTCCAACACGGTCCGGATCTTTAAAATGATGTCACTTTTATTGGTCGTAGTAATACCTTTTTCACTAACACTAACCGGTGAAAATATTTTGTTGTCTTCTTCTCCTGCCCAACCATACATACCAAGCTGGCCAGGCTTTATGCCACGGCGAAATACATAAGGGCCAACAGCCCAATTCAGCGACTTGCTTTTATCCAGCAAAGCATCCATTTGATAAAATACATTGTGAGGAAGCGATACCGCCCTTACATGCAAAGGAGAGGCTGCACTGTCGATACCGGAAATCATTAACTCGGTTTTTTCATTCCAGGTAAATTCAATATTACCACCTGTGATAAAGGAAACCACCTGCAGGTTACCGCTGAGCTTAGGGTTATAAAATCCTTCGCACCGGTTAGAGAGACGTTTGTAGCCAAGATCTGATTGCTCGGGCGTTAAGGATGCGCAGTTATTTGACTGGGAGTAACTAACTCCAACAATGCCGGTAATTGAAATAAGCAGTAAGTACAGCTTTAACATACGCATGTTACAAATCTACAAAATAAATCATCTAATGTTTATGAGATTACATTTCGAATTGAGGCGTGGTAATGCAGGAATAAGTTACTGAGGTTGCAGGAACTAGAAGATTGATTTCTACAAAGGTTAAATTGCCTGCACCACATTTTCACTACGAGTGTCAACTTCAGCACGGCCCGGAAAGTGCAAGTGGGATCGCTTTTTAATACCTCTTTGCAGATGGACCAGGTATTGATTATTTGCTGAAATCATTAACTATCACCTGATTCCATTTGTAAAACCGGCTATCGCGATTTGCCTTTCAATTTGTCGCTTTCGCACAGGCTTATTTTAATGCAGGCGCATCAATTTCACTTTCTGAATCAACAAGGATGAATATTACGAATAACGAAATAAGCAATGAATTTTCCAATGGGAATTTTAAATTCACTTACCCTTTTATGTCTGACGATATTGTATGGAACGTGGTTGGTTCCAATAGCATTAAAGGTAAACCAGCGATGCTGGCCTACTGCGATAAAATGCTGGTTGTAATGGCCAATTCCACGTTGATCAATACCAGTCATATTGTTAGTGAAGATCTTATTGCGGTGCAGGGATATTGTAATTATATGAACGAAAACGATACACCCGGCAGAGTGGAGTATTGTGACGTGTACCGTTTTAATGAAGGAAAACTACATGAAATAACCTCCTATTGCATTGAAATAAAAAACGAATTAATTTCAAATTAATATGGAGGATCATTATGGTGCCCGGACCAACAGTTTTTTCTGAATACCGCCGGAACCACGCTTTTATTCTTTTTAGACGGGAAGTTCAAGTACCCGTTTTTGTAAAACCATCTTCTTTTACGACCACTTGAAATTTGCAGGACAAACCTGGAAATTTCTTCACAATTTTGTCATATAAATTGTAAAAATGAAAGCGATCATATTAAAAGATTTTGGCGGTGTGGATAATCTTGTAATTAAAGAAATTCCCATTCCGGTTTTGTCAGAAAATGAAGTATTGGTAAAAGTAATGGCCATCAGCGTGAACCCTGTTGATGTAAAAACCAGGGCTGGAAAAAGCCTCGCCGCCAAATTAAAAGCTTTTGACCCGGTGATACTTGGGTGGGATATTTCCGGCATCGTAACTGAATCCCGGTCACCATTATTCAAAAAAGGCGATGAGGTTTTTGGCATGGTAAATTTCCCTGGTCATGGCCAGGCCTATGCTGAGTATGTTGCTGCTCCGGCGGCACACCTGGCAGTAAAACCTGGTAATATCACACATACTGAAGCGGCCGCAGCCACTCTTGCTGCGCTGACAGCTTTTCAAATGTTGACCAGGCATTTTATTATTACCAAAGGGCAAAAGGTTTTGATCCATGCGGCGGCGGGCGGAGTAGGGCATTACGCCGTGCAATTAGCCCAACATCTTGGGGCATATGTTATCGGAACATCTTCTGCAGCCAACAGGGATTTTGTGATGGCCCTCGGTGCTAACGAGCACATTGATTACAAGTCAACCCGTTTTGAAGATGTTGTCGAAAACATCGATTTTGTACTTGATACGATCGGTGGGGATAATATTGAGCCTTCCTTAAAAGTTATCAAAAAAGGTGGCACCCTGATCAGCATCGTTTCCGGAAAAAGTGAAACAGTCACCGAAAAAGCCGCCGAATCAGGGATCATTGGAAAATTCTGTCTTGTTGAATCGAGCGGCGAAGACATGAATGCGTTGGCCGCGCTGCTGGAAAACGGGAGCATTAAGTCTCACGTATCACAAATATTTCCATTTCCAGAAATGGCCAAAGTACACCTGCAGATAGAAAGCGGTACCACCAAAGGGAAATTGATTGTTCTTACAAATAACTGACAGGCAAAGACCAGGTTTGATGGCAATTTAGTACTACGCTAAATAAATGCCAGGAATCGATTTATCACCCGGCGGTTATCATTTAGAAACCCTTCGATTTATATTGATTAATATTTGTTTTTTGCGCTTGTTTATATATATTTACTTTATAATAACATAGCAGCAATGAGTAATACAAAACTTGTTTTTGTTACTTGTCACCGGTTACCCGAACGGTCTTTTTTTTGGAAAGGAAAACAATTTCCTATCTGCGCCAGGTGTACCGGTCTTTACATCGGCTATCTTTCTTTTATTCTATTCAATTTTGAAATAATCACACTTAGGAGCGTTTTCGCTTTTTTGCTTGTTTTGCCTACAGTTTTGGACGGGCTTTTACAGGCTTTTTATAAAGTACCAAGCACGAATACCAGGAGAGTAATTACAGGGATGATCGCAGGGGTAGGATTAATGGCAATCGTAGTTAATATTGGAACCTTGATAGGAAATTTTTTACTTAAATAAAATAAAAATGGCTGACGAAACAAATTATAACCTGGAAGAACCCGAAAAGCAAGAAGAATTAGGCGTACCCCTTACTATTGTTTCTTTTTGTATCCCGCTGGTAGGTGCCATCCTATATTTTGTCAATAGAACTAAAGCGCCCAAAAAAGCGCAAACCGCCTGTTATGCCGCGCTTGGGGGCTTTGTAGTGGGGATCATTGTGAGAATAGCGACTATGGCCGTGAGCCGTTAAGTTAATTGTTACAGGGTTGATACATTTCATCGGCACAACAGTTATTATTTAATGGCGTTCCGGATGGGGAAACTCTTTAGTTTTCTGTAGTATCACTAACTCTGTTGGCTATTCAGAACGCCGTTGTTGTATCTCCTGACCAACAACCGAAACTTTATTTTTAAAATATGCAATGAATTAACTGTGAACCCGGGCAAGTTAAAAATATTTTTTATGAGGCGAACTTCGGCTGTTGGTCAGGCGACATAACAGTAGTGTGCCAGGATAGGCTATTGCCCGAATGCAACTATAGTGGCATTCGGGCAATTAGAAGTTTAGAAATAATTCCTTCATCCACGGCAGTGGCATTAAACTTCTTTACCGTCGAACTGCCTGAGCGTAAATCTAAGCCAGGTGAAACCAATTACTCCCGCAAGCACTGATGCAAGCAGGATAGCAACCTTTGATTCGTTCACAATGCTGTCGTCATTGAATGCAAGTAAGGTGATAAAAATTGACATAGTAAAACCGATCCCGCCCAGAAAGCCGGCACCTGTTATGTGTTTCCATTTCAAATCGGTTGGTAATGCACACAGGCCTAAACTTACGCCGATCAGTGAAAAAAGGAAAATACCCAAAGGCTTTCCAATTACTAATCCAGCCATAATCCCCAGACTGTTTGCCTTCCATAACACGCCTCCCAACGAGCTACCGACCAGCGCAATGCAAGTATTGGCAATGGCAAATAATGGCAGGATGAAAAAAGCAACGGGTTTATGCAGAAAATGCTGCAGTATATAGGAAGGTGATTTCTTTCCACTGTTACCAAAGGGGATTGCAAAAGCCAGCAAAACGCCCGTTATGGTTGCATGTACACCTGAGTGCAGCATAAAATACCACATTACCACTCCACCGATTAAATAGGGAATAAGGTTATGAACTTTTAACCGGTTGAGTACAAGAAGAAAGGCGAAAATACCCAGCGCAATAAATAAATTCATAAATGACAAGGAGGTAGTATAAAAAATCGCGATCACTATAATTGCGCCTAAATCATCTATCACGGCCAGTGCTGTCAAAAATACCTTCAGCGAAGCCGGCACACGATTACCCAACAGGGATAATATGCCAATAGCGAAAGCGATATCAGTGGCCATGGGAATACCCGCGCCAGCCTGCGTATTGGCGCCGAGGTTGAATAGCAGGAAAATACCGGCAGGAACCACCATCCCACCCAATGCGCCAAAAATTGGCAATGTCGCACTTCTGAGATCTGACAGCTCTCCGTTGTAAATTTCCCTTTCCAACTCCAGACCGATCAGCAGGAAAAAAATACTCATTAGGCCGTCATTGATCCAATGCGTAATGGTATTCCCTGCAAATTCCATATGCCAAAAATTGGTATAACCTGTCTGCCAGGGAGAGTTTGCTAACCCTAAAGATAAAATGGTGACAAAAACAAGTATGAGTCCACCGGCTTTTTCGCTATTAAAAAAATCTGTGAACGAATTGGTCAATTTCATGGTGTTGTATAATTGGTGACGATTTCCGGATCATTACCGGGTATCGCATAAAGTGTTTTTAAAAAGATCCCGCCGTACAGGTTTTTTTGGATATTCCCGGGTGAACAATGTCAATACCTGCCCGTGAATTTACACAGAATTACTTCAAAAAATCGTATTTGGACAAGTTGGTATTATTTTCAAATTTCGGAAGTTCTGTTTAGTGGTTATTAGCAACTATAATCATTAAAAAAATAAATTAGGTGCAATCAACAATTTATTTACTAAATTACACAGTAAATTTACTGGTTGAAATGGTAAATTTACTAAACATCCACCATCCTCAGCACTGCCTGAATTTTATCGCAACTCATTTCTATATTGCCCGTTTCTCTTAACAAATTAGTGTCGTGTTATTGATGTATCACTATGATTATCAAGGTTGGTTTGCCCCATGGAGGTAATCAGCAGATGACTTCATTTTTAGGATTTTCGTTGACAAGACATTATTAATAAACATCGTAAATAATTACTATGATACAATATATATTAAGGCCGGAGTGGATGAAAAAGATACAACTTGGTATTTGCCCGGAATCGATACACCCGGAAAATGGAAGAGCTGTTTTTGTCTATTGCGATACGCTGACAGAGTTCCATTTGGGGAAACCGGCGACGAAGCCGAAGTATTGTATAGAATACGGCAGTTTTTTCCCCCATGGTAAGGCAGAAATTTCTAAAGGTGTGTTTGCCGTGCATGAAGGACATACGGATCAATCAACTTTTTTTGGCGATGACATGTTCCCGGATAGTTTTCAAACGCCTGAAGAGGTATTTCTCTATTCAAAAAACAAGGTGTCGGAATTAAGTAGCAAGCTATCCGAAACGCTTGGCAACGATAACCTGAAAACTAATGAGGGCATACCTTACAACAGCGTTAAGATAGCATTGGCCGCCTGGAAATACTTTACTAAACAATTCGAAAAAGCATTACAGGAAAATAGTGTGAGTTTATTCATGAATAAAAACCCGGCATAAAGTATCGGTGCCCTTTGCGAATTCCAAACCTAAGTTTTATTAAAATCGCCGGACTTTTTTAGGCGCAGGACTCCAGCCAATAAGTGTTCGAAACCTGGATTAAGTAACTGCCCAGGCCTGTTACAGTACTACACAAGTTCGACGGCCACCGACGTTCCAGCGGGGTTTACTCGGCATGGACTTCTTACCTGATACTCCATCCGTGAAACCCTGCTGCCGGATACTCCTGCATTTGCTCGCGGACCGCACATTGAAAAATAATTGCATAACAGTAATTACATTGTCTTTGCAAGAAAACGCTGAAAACCTTT
>JBDSLD010000186.1:0-7812 GCA_039916545.1 Ferruginibacter sp. | reverse complement strand
CACTGATGTAAGGAGTAAACATCCACTTTAACCTTAGGTCTTAACTGCAAAAAGCTTTTGATCTTACAAAATTATGCACAAGTTGTAATTAGAGATACATCAGCCCGCTTCTATGACACTGATGTAGAAGATCAAATAGTGGCCACACTTAAATGCCTTTTATTAAACAGACCAGCAATATTTTATTTTAGGCCATTTCTCACCCATCTTTTTATAATCTTCCAACCGATCCCGCAGCCCGTCTAAGCCGTCCGTAATTTTTTCGCCTGCGAAACCTGCCATTGGTTTAGCGCCCATGTCAACTTTGATCCCCGGGATAATACCTGCTTTTGTCAAAATATCAACAAAGGGAATTCCTTCTTTTGTTTGCTGGCGAATTGTTTCATCAAATAAGATAGCACCTCCTATACTTTCATTTAGCCCTGGCGTTGTAACGAATGGAAGAAAACCTTCTTCAGCGTTCCATCCAGGACAAATAGTTTTTGAACCATTCAATGCCATTGCCAGTCTATGCGTTTATAAAGAAAGTCTGCCAGCGCACGAATTTCAGCTTCTTCTTTATTTTCGTTGGTAAAATAATTTGCTGCGGTTAGTACACCTGCAATAAAAAAAGTTGTATCAATGGTTGATAGTTCACATTTCCACGCCCGCTTGCCAGTTTTCATATCAATAAAGTGATAATAAAAACCTTTGTAGCCCGTAGCATCCGGTTCAATACCCTGGTGGCTGAGTTTGAAAAACTTTAAAATAGTCAGCGTTTTGGAAATTGCTTCTTCCCTTGATAATAGTCCACGTTCTACGGCAACAACGAATGAACTTAATCCAAAACCAACTGCTGTAATGCTCGAAGGAGAATCCGGTTCTGTTTTATCCGCAATTAACCCGGTTTCGGGATTTGCTTCTTTTAAAAAATAATTGAAAGTTTCACGCAATAAATTGTCCAGCATTTCTGCATCTGTTCCTTGCGGACAGTTCCATAGTGCCTTCACTGGTTTGTAATTGTTTGCTCCCATGACCATTGCGGCGGTTGGGATCTTCTTCCTTATTTTCTTGTAACGCCAGTTCTATTTTCCTTTAGCTTTGCGATCTTTTTATTCAGCTCTTTATTCTTTTTGTAAAATATTGGCCCGCAATCAGGGCGACGAGTTCAAATCCATTATATTACATTTATGAAGCGATTTCTTTTCATTACCGGTTTCACATTCTTTTTTTTGCCATGCTTTTGTGAGCCTCATCTCTCAGCTAAACCTTTTATTGTTAAAGGTCAGTTAACTCACCTATCCGCTGGACAAATTATCTTCTTCTTCCGGGATTCACGAAGTGGTTATAAAGAATATATAATTGATACCGCACATGTAGATAGCGTAGGTAATTTTTATTTAAAAACTTTTAAGATAACTGAGCCTGTAAGGGCTACCTTACGAAAGGAATTTTTATCTATCAATCTTTATGCAGCGCCAGGCTACGACCTAACTATAAAGGGCGATGTAAGCGATATGGAATTTTTTCAACAGCATAAAAAAATAACCGGAGCGGGAGCCTTGCCTAATTTATTTTTGTGTAAGTCAGACTCATTGGAGTGGGCTGCTACGGCTAAGGATTCTGTAAATTGGGGAAGCCTCCCGCTGCCAAAGGTTTTAATTTTTGCAAACCAATACAAACATAGCCGTGACTCTCTTCATCATTTGATATTCAGCCAGCAGCAACCCAATGATAAATGGTTTACGTCTTTTGATAAGATGACTCAATTAGATAGCCGCTTTATGAAAATGTATTATCTTATCTATGGTGTTATGCAGGACAAAGTCTTAACTTACCAGCAGTCCATTTCTTTTGTAAATAAGAACGTAGAACCCGCCTTGCTTAAAAACCTCTATGACAATAATTATCTTGTATCGGAAGACTATCGAAGTTGGCTCACAGGCACTTACCCAAACTATTTAAGAGAATTGCAAGAGCGTAAACAACCGGGCTACAAGAACGAAAAAGAAGCCGATGTGCAATTGATTGACCAGATAGCCAAAAACTATAGGAATAAGATACGTGAAATACGTTTATATAACAAATTAGAACAGACCATTCAATACTGCCCTTCTTTTGAAGACCTGAGTTTATATAAAGAAAAACTCCCGGCTTATATTTCTTTATTGAAGGATAACAAAGAGAAAAAGAAGCTTGATTCCCTTCTGTCGGCCATGGAAGGCGTTTTACTTACAACTCAAATTGGTAAGCCGGCGCCTGTGTTCACGGCATTTGACAGTACCGGCAAATCGTACAGCCTCCAAGATTATAATGGTAAAGTTATCTACCTCGATTTATGGGCAAGTTGGTGTGTGCCTTGCCGGGAAGAGACACCCTATTTAAAACTTTTAACTGAAAAATATAAAGACAACAACAATATTATTTTTGTAAGCGTCGCTGTACTTGATGATTTGGTTAGATGGAAAAAAGCACTTATATCAGACGCTCCAGGTTGGTTACAACTTTTTGACAAAAATAGAAGTGTTCAAATTGCTTATTCCGCCAGCGCAGTTCCTAAATTTATCCTGATCAATAAAAAAGGCGACATCGTAAGTTTTGATGCGCCTAAGCCAAGTGATATTTTAGAAGTTGAGGCGATGATTAACAAAGAACTTCAAAATTGAGAAACCTGCCGCTGATAATGCATCCTATGTACCTGTGTGGAAAGTTGACAGAGAGTTGATATCGTGATTAATTTATTATTCTTTTGAAAGAGAAAGATGAATTAATTTAATAGTACAACTTTCCCCTTCGCAAGTTTTTCTCTACTTCAGATTTAATATTTTTAAGCCAAGCCGCCGAGCATCCTTTAGTAGTCAAATAAAAATAGTTCAAAGCCATTAGCGTTGAACTACCATTTATCATGATTTGCTGCCTAATATAATTTACAACTATTCTGCAATACGAATGTGATCGTACCTTAAGGCTTTACTCAACGGACAAAAATAATAACATCATGAGGCCCTTTATTTTATTTTTATTTCTAACACTCTTTTTTTTACCATTCGCCACAACTGCCCAACAAGACAGTATTGATGTTTTTATAATCAACCAAATGAGCCAGCAGGGAATTACTGGATTATCAGTAGGAATTATAAAAAATGGTAAAATAATTAAGGCTAAAGGTTATGGAAAGGCAAATATTGAATTGAATGCTGCTGCATCAGAAAAAACCGTTTATAAGATAGGCTCCATTAGTAAACAATTTATAGCGGTTGGTATTATGAAACTGGTGCAGGATGGTAAATTAAAAGTATCCGACCCGATAACAAAATTTATAATAAGCGCACCTGCAAAATGGAATGCGATTACTATTCGTCATTTACTTAATCACACATCGGGTTTACCATTAGATCCTCCGGGTTTTGATGGAATGAGAGAGCAAGCAGATTCCGTTTACATCAGTAACGCTTTTAATGATAGTTTGGTTTTCCCAACTGGTTCAAAATACGAGTACAGTAATTTTGGCTATTTCATATTAGCGGATATAATTAGAATCACTTCCCACCTATCTTTTCCTGATTACATGAAAAAATATATTTTTGATGAAGGTGGCTTGAGTAGTACGAGAACGACATCTCTGGAAGCAATAATTCCAAACAGGGCGGCTGGTTATATAACCGCTAAAAATTCTATACTTAATGCCTCCAATTATATTGCACTTCGACCCAGTGGAGCATTTCTTTCGAATATAAATGATTTATTAAAATGGGAGATGGATATGCAGCATAACAAATTGCTCACACAAAAAAATTGGAATCAAATGTGGAATGATACAATTAAAACCCCTCTGTCAATGGACAATGAAGCTATTTATTACGGTTATGGCTGGATGACAAATAAAATAAATGGAAAACAATTTGTACATCATGGAGGTTCGTTACCTGGGTTTAAGTCTGCTTATTTTCGTTATATCGAAGATAAAACGGCAATAATTATTTTAACCAATGCTGATAATGCAGATGCATATGGAATTGCATTTGGGGTCTCGGATTTATTGCAGGCAGAAGACAAAAAAAATAAACGGTAGCCAATTGGTCCTGGGTTCGGCCTTCAAATAAGCTGAAATATCCGGCACAATAATTAATTAAAATATTGACTGTATATTTAATACAGCATACCCTACTTTTAAATTCAAACCGATCAATTATATATGATAAATAGACATTTCAAAGTAGCCTGGAGGAATTTATTAATGAATAAATTTTATTCTGCCATTAATATCGCAGGTCTTACTATCGGGCTCGCGATAGGAATGCTCATCTTTTTATGGGTACAAGACGAGTTGAGTTTTGATAACGGGTATACCAGGGCGAATACGATTTACCGGGTCAACTCATTTCTTGGCAGTGGTACCAGCAAACGGATATGGGATGTTACCCAGGCGCCTGTGGCGACTTATGCTTTAAAGGAAATCCCCGGTATTAAAAGTGCCGTGCGGATCGCCCCTGATGCAGGACATATTTTTTCTTACGGAGATAAATTGCTTAAAGAAGACAGGACCGCCTTTATCGATCCGTCTTTTTTCAATATGTTTGATTGTAAACTTTTGAGGGGCAATGCCGCAATCCCTTTTCCCAATGATCAATCCGTCATCATTACCACATCCACCGCGAAAAAATATTTTGGGGAACAAGATCCTATCGGAAAGATCATCCAGAAAGATCACCAGGACCGTTTCGTGGTAAGCGGGCTGGTGGCTGACTTTTCGGAAAGATCCAGCATCGGTTATGACATGCTTTTTCCAATGGATTTTATAGCAAAAGGGTACAGCGGCCAGAACTTTTGGAAATCGCTCGATACTGATTGGGGAAATTTCGGATACATTACTTTCCTGGAAGTAACACCCGGTACCCCGATAAAGGCGATTGGTGAAAAACTGATTGCCATCCAGGCAAAAAATGCTCCTCATATTAAAGTCTCGCTGACTGAGAATGCTTTTCAACTACAACCCATTTCGTCGATCCACTTATACCAGGCCGATGGAACAGCAGCCGGTATGCAAACTGTGAAAATATTTACTGCGATAGCTCTTTTAATACTATTGATCGCCGCGATCAATTATGTTAATCTTTCTACGGCACGTGCAATGCTGAGGGCGAAAGAGATCAGTATCCGTAAAATAATCGGCGCCAAAAGAAATCAGCTATTCATCCAGTTTATTATAGAGTCCATTTTGTTTTTTTTGATCGCCTTGTTTTTTGCTTTTATATTATTGGCTGTTTTACTGCCTTATTATAATGCCATTGCAGAAAAACACTTACATATTGACTTCCTGGATCCGGCCATTTGGAAGATTGTGCTCCTTACCGTTGCAGGCACCCTGGCTGCATCGGCCATCTACCCGGCTTTACTGCTTTCTTCATTTAAACCTTTGAATGCATTAAAAGGAAAAATATTGCCGGGCATCGGTAATGTTGCATTTCGCAAGGTATTGGTCACCATACAATTTGCTTTCTCTGTAACACTGATCATCATTACTCTTGTAATTGGCCGGCAATTAAAATTTATCCGTGAAAAAGATCCGGGGTATGACCGGTCGCAAACATTTTCCTTCAGAACGGGCGAAATGAAAGATCACCTGGATGTTGTAAAGGCAGCTTTGATCAATAACCCCGCCATTGAAACGGTGACTGTGGCTGATAACAAAATCGTAGACAATAAACGCACCACCGCCGGTGTGGATTGGGATGGAAAAGATCCGAACGGCAGTTTTATTATTCATCACCTCGGAATAGATCAAAATTTTATACCGGCAATGAAAATCAAGCTCATTGCAGGAAGCAATTTTTCCGGATCAAAAAGTGATTCAGTTAACTTCATTTTAAATGAAACTGCCGTGAGGATGACAGGTATCAAAAACCCTATAGGAAAGCGGCTTAAACTATTGGAAACGGAAGGCACCATCATTGGAGTGGTAAAGGATTTTAATACTGCTTCGTTAAAGGAAAAGATTGAACCAACTGTCATTTATTTTGAACCGGCCGGCCGGATATTGTATGTAAGGACCAAAGGTAAATATGCAGCGGCAGCCGTGGCCGTGGCCAACAGTTTGTGGGATCGATACAATCCAGGCTTTCCTTTTGAATATAATTTTATGGACGAGGAGTACGATGCACTGTATAAGTCTGATCAGCGTACCGGTGATCTGTTCAATATATTTTCCGCCATAGCGATCATTATTTCCTGTCTTGGCTTGTTTGGTTTAGCGACTTATACCATACAATTAAAAACGAAAGAAATAGGCATTCGTAAAGTACTGGGCGCAACTGTAATGAGTGTAATGGTGCTGGTATCAAAGGATTTTTTAAAACTGGTAAGCCTTGCAATATTGATCGCATCCCCAATTGCGTGGTGGGCGATGCGTCAATGGCTGCAAAATTTTGTGTACCGGATCGAAATCAGTTGGTGGATATTTTTCTTTTCAGGAGTAATTGCTATCGCCATTGCTGTTTTGACGATTGGCCTTCAGTCAGTCAAAGCCGCACTGGCCAACCCGGTAATAAGTTTAAGGAACGAATAAAGGTCATCGGATAACTATTAGTGGCTTTTCAATGAACTAAAGGAAGAGTTAACATTAGATATCAACAAGTCTTTACAGTTTACTTATAGCAATCGTTCGGTTGATCATTGCTCTTTAAAAAGGGTGAAAAATTTAGTGTTACCTGGAAAACGGCTTTAATATATTCAACGGTTAATAATTTAGTTTTTAGATTTGGATGCAATGACGGATCTACTAGTTATTCGCCGGGACAAGGTATGTGTGCCTGGCATGACGGAGTAGACTATGAATTTTTAAAAGTGACCATTCGGGGTCATTGGAAGAATGTAGAATCGAAGCCGAAGAATTATCCCGGAGAGATTAGCGACATGAATTAAAACTACACAACAAAAGCATAGCGACCACCCTACTAATCATTCAACTCATTGAAAGTGGACAAAGAACTGTTATTAAATTTTCTCAAAAAAAATATCCCTCATATTTCGGTGGAGAAGGAAGCCTTGCTAAAAATTGCAGAACAGTTTGACGAACGAACTTTTAACAAAAACGCCTATCTGCTAAAAAGTGGGAGAATTAGCGACTATTTCTTTTTAGCGGAAGGATTTTTAAGAGTATTTACTTTTGACACTGAGGGTAATGAAGTAACGACCTACTTTTATCCGCAAGACAGGGTAGTTTTTGACGCTTCTTCCTTTTTTTTGCATTTGCCTTCTTCCGAAAACATTCAGGCCGTAACAGCCTGTAAAGGTTATGCTACGACTTTTGATAAGCTCAATGTACTCTTTCACAATGTTCCTGAGTTCAGAGAATTTGGCAGACAAATGATAGTGAAGGAGTTTGTAGCATACAAACAACGAACTTTGGCAATGATTAACCAATCTGCAGAAGAACGCTATCTGAAATTGATAGAAACCAACAAAGATATTTTCCAATATGCACAACTCAAACATATTGCTTCTTATCTTGGCATAAGTGAACGAACGCTCAACCGTGTTCGGCTCAATTTTACAAAAAAATAGTCCTCATTTCATTTTACGCCATTTGTCGTACAAGATAAAATTTTCTCATTGTTCCTTTGTAGAAATAAATCTTGAAGGCAAATGGAAAATGTACCGTTTTATGTCTATGCTACTTTTGGGCTGACACTTTTAGCAACACTGTATTTGTTTTACTGCATATTACGGTCAAAGTTTACCACCGTTTCGGTGCAAAGTTTACCACCCGTTTAGGGTCTGTTGTAGCTGATGTAATTTAGTTATTTTTCTTTTGCCTTAATGAATCACCTTTTA
>JBDSLD010000185.1:0-13367 GCA_039916545.1 Ferruginibacter sp. | reverse complement strand
TATGGCTGCAATAAAAAAATCAATCCTGGAGGGAGCTACGGATAAAGCTCTGTGAAAACATGAAATTATTTTTGAAAAAACTCAAAATTTAACAGTTGAAGGGGGGGTTGCTGCAATGTGGGTTAAGGCCTAAGGCAGACGAAGAATTATTCTGTGTCTGCTCCTCAGCCAGGCAAAGGTTGTTATTCTGTATTTGCCTCTCACCCACGCCCCAGGCGAATCTCTGCCTGCAGGCTCGTTGATTTCAATGGTCTGTTTGTGGCAGGACTCGCCGTGGTAATGAACATTTTGCAACCAGTAATTTGAACCAAAGCCTTACCAATAACTTTACTATATTTTGCTGTTCGAAAGTTAAGATGCCATTACTTCGTAACCCCGTTCCAGCTATAAATTCTTTTTAGGGCTGGCAATGATTTTAGTTTCTCCAGGCCTGCAGCAGTAACATTTGTCTCATTCAGGTTCAGCGCTTCCAAATGTTTGAGACCGGTAAGCTGATTGACAATACCATCGGTCAAAGGATTTTTTTCGAGCCTTAATTTTTCAAGGTTGGTCATCCATGATAAAACATCAAGACTGGCATCCGTACAATTGTTATGTGACAAATTTAACCACACTATATTTTTGGCTACTGCTTTTAATTGATTTCTCATTGCACTCAATGATTGCGCCGCTCCGGCAGGCAAGGTAAGATCCAGCATTACCGGGTTGTGCGACATGATGCGTACCTGCATGCCCTTGCTGCGCAGGCTATCCAATTGATTTTGATCGACGTTTTTGGGGATATCCGGATTCACCTCTCTTCCATCATTTTCCGCGATGGCAACAGCATCGCCTAACCCAAGTAAAGCTGCTACATTTGACTTTATATCTTCAGCATTTTTCAGGCTGGCCATCTTCACACCAGCTGTCGCATTTCCCTTTTCGATCCACCATTTTATTACAGCCACTTCTTGCCTGGTAAAAGGTGTTTTACCATCAGCGGGCATAAATTTCTCGCTGGAAGGATCCATCGTGATCCGTTGATATAATTCACTTTCCTTTAAGTTACCCCCGGTTACGGCCGGCCCGCTTTTACCTCCTTTCAATAAAGTCGCCAGGAACTGTACCGACAATTGCCCCTTCAATTTTCCGGAAGCATGACATTGTCCGCAACGCTTTATCAGCAAGGGTTGTACCACATCTTCGAACAACATTGCTTCTTCCATAGTTGCCGGCTTTTTTCTTTCCACGCCCTGCAATACATTCATCGATAAATAGTCGCTCCCATGCGTGAGGTTGCCACCCTGGTGACCGGTATAGGCCATCAAAAAAAACAACACCACAAAAACTACCGATAATATTTTTTTCGGAACAACCAGCCTGGTGCTCAACCTTTTTGTAGTCGAAAAAAATAACAGGCCGGAAAGAATTGCTGTGGCAATTCCGGTAAACATATGCCGGTTCAGCTGACTGTATTCATAGTCGCCAGAAAGTGATAACAAATATCCCAGCAAACAGGCCGCTGTTGCGCTGATAAAACCAAATAATAAAGTAATGGAAACAGAAGTTTTAAGGTGATAAAATTTTGGCGCATACGACATTAATTCAAACACCACTGCCAGCAGTAAAAAGCCGATGGGCAGGTGTACTACCATGGGGTGGAGCCTTCCCAAAAATGTTGTGATGTCCAATAATACCATTTAAGCCCGGATTAATTGAATGCCCAATTTATTATTATTCAGCATATAATATTCTATTGTGCCTGTTTAAAGTGCTTGATTTGTTTTATTAAAAAGAAGCAACTATAATAAAGTTGAAACCAATCAACAATCATATAATAAATTACTACGCCAAAATATCCTTTACCACCTTTCCCTGTACATCGGTTAGCCTGAAACGACGACCCTGGAACTTGTAGGTGAACCGCTCGTGGTCAATGCCCATAATATTCAACATCGTCGCCTGGAAATCGTGCACATGCACCGGGTCTTTTATGATGTTGTAACTAAAGTCGTCTGTCTCACCATAACTGATACCGTGCTTTACGCCCGCCCCGGCCATCCACATGGTAAAACAACGCGGATGGTGATCGCGGCCATAATTATCAGCAGCCAGCTTCCCCTGCGAATAAACAGTTCTGCCAAATTCCCCGCCCCAAACCACCAGCGTATCTTCCAGCAAACCTCTTCTTTTCAGGTCTTTGATAAGTGCCGCAGTGGCCTGGTCAGTGTCTGTGCATTGCTTCACCATGCCGTTCGGCAAGCCGCCATGGTGATCCCAGCCCTGGTGATAGAGCTGCACAAACTTGACATCTTTTTCTAATAGCTTCCTCGCCAATATGCAGTTGGCCGCGTAAGTGCCGGGATCCCTGCTATCGGGTCCGTATAAATCAAAGACCTCTTTTGGTTCGTCGGAAATGTCCATTACTTCCGGCACAGAAGTCTGCATGCGGTAAGCCATTTCGTATTGTTTAATGCGCGCCTCCACCTCCGGATCGGCATTGACCTCATTTTGAAATTTATTTAGCTGCGTCAGGTAATCAAGCATTTCTTTCCTGTCCGCGCCATCATAACCTTCCGGGTTATCGAGGAATAATACCGGATCTTTTCCGGCCCTGAACTGGACGCCCTGGTATTCGGAAGCTAAAAAACCATTGCCCCAAAGCCGCGCATACAAGGGCTGGTCTTTAACGGCATTTTTTGATACGAGCACGATAAATGAAGGCAGGTTCTCATTGTCTGATCCCAGGCCATAGCTGATCCAGGATCCAATAGATGGCCGTCCCGGCAATTGATTACCTGTCTGAAAAAAAGTGATGGCAGGGTCGTGATTAATGGCCTCTGAATTAACCGTTTTGATGATGCAAAGGTCATCTACCACTTTGGCAGTGTGCGGCAACAATTCACTCACCCAGGTTTTTGAAGCGCCATGCTGGTTAAATTTAAAAACAGAGGGCACCAGTGGCAGGATACTTTGGTTAGCGCTCATACTCGTTAACCGCTGTCCCTGCCTGACAGAATCAGGCAATGGCTGGCCAAACATATTTACGAGTTTTGGTTTGTAATCGAAGGTCTCCAGCTGGGAGGGGCCCCCGGCCATAAACAGGTACACCACTCTTTTGGCCCGTGGTGCAAAGTGCGGAATGGCACTTAAAATTTCTGCTTCCAGGTTTTCCTCTGCAGTACCTGACGCTGCTTTCTTGCTATTTGTTTTTCCAAACAAGCCGTTGCCCAGCAATGTGCCCAACGCTACGGCTCCAATGCCCATCGAGGTTTTGGTAAGGAAATTACGCCGGTCCCAGTTGCGTTTCAATTGCCCGGATTCGGGCGAATGTGGTTTAAATGGGTCATGGTGGTGATGTTCGCTCATAGCTTATCTTTTTGTAATAACGGCATCTGAATTTAATATTACACTGGCTACTACCGCATTGGCTGCAACCAAAGCCGCATCCAACTTTTTATCTACCACATATTGCCCTGCCGATAGCCAGCCTTTTGCTTTACCCGGGTCTTTCTTAAATTTTTCCAGTTGAACAGATTGCAGCTTTCGCAGCAGGGCCAGTTCTTTCTCATCCGGCACCGCACCGCTCAGTTTCCGGTAGATCTTTTTGATACCTTCCGATATATTTTGTTCCCGGGAAAGTTGCTCGCCCAATACTTTGGCGGCCTCGACAAAAGTCGGATCGTTCAACGTTACCAATGCCTGCAAAGGCGTATTCGTCTGCTGCCTTCGCACCACGCAATAGCTGCGTGAGTTACCATCAAAAGTTGATAAGGTTGGATTTGGCACCGACCTTTTTACAATGATATACAAGCTGCGCCGGTACACGGCATCACCGGAATCACGCTCGTAGCTGGTGTTATTGATCTCCCATAAACCCGGGGGCTGGTAAGGCCTTACACTCTTGCCACCTATAGCCGGGTTCAACAGGCCGCTTGCGACCAAAGCATTGTCACGCATCATTTCTGCGCTCAGCCGCACGGCCGGACCGCGTGATAATAACCGGTTGGCGGGGTCTTTAGCTTTTTGCTCCGCGGTTGCTGCAGATGACTGCCGGTAAGTTGCCGATAATACGATCAGCTTGTTTAATTTTTTTACATCCCAGCCAGACTCCATAAAATTAACAGCGAGCCAATCCAGCAGTTCAGGGTGACTTGGTAGCTCGCCCTGGTTGCCAAAGTCCTCGGTTGTTTTTACCAGGCCGGTACCAAAAAGATTTTGCCAATACCGGTTAACGGCAACCCTTGCCGTAAGCGGATGTTTTTTGTCCGTCATCCACAAGGCCAGGCCATACCGGTTGCGCGGTAAATTTGGCGCGAAGGGGAAAATCGCAGCGGGTGTATTGGGAGAAACTTCATCTCCCGGGGCATCATAACTGCCCCGCAACAGTATATGTGTTTTACGTGGTTCCGGCATTTCCTGCATCACCATTAATTCCGGTATATTTTCAGTAGAATCTGCCAGCCGGTTGCGTAGTTCCTGTAATTTTTTTTGTTCCGCCAGCAAACCAGGATTAACCGCCGATAAATAATAATCTTTTAAAACAGTTGTTTCGGCAGGCAACAATTGTTGCGGCAATTTACCTGCAACCGAGGCCCAACTTGCCTGCCCGGCCACTACCTTTATTTCAAAATTAGTGAGTGCCCGGTTGTACACTGTTATGTCGTCTACCTTGCCACCTTTAAAACCAAGGCCCCTGTCCCACCCGCCTACCTGTAGTCCGGGTTGATCGTTGCCATTGATTAAAATATCTTTAGCCAGCTGATCCATGGTAGTTTCCATAGCTGCTTCATTTCCATCCAGGTAAAGTTTCACGCCACCGGCTTTGGAACTGCCGTCATAAGTAACGGTTACGGATATCCATTTTTCTCTTGGAACGGCTGCCTTGGTTACTTTTGAAATGGCATTGGATGGCGCCGCATGTGAAAGGTTCATTTCCAGCCGGTCGTTTTTAAAATACAGGTGATAGCCACGATAATTGTATAAGCGCTCGGCAATGCATTTGTGAAAAATAACTCCCTCCTTAAAATTTTTCGGAATAAAAATATCCAGGTGGATCGTAAAGGGATCTGCCTTGCGAAACACGCCCACCGGTTTAACATCTAACCATTCGTCACCACCCAGCGCCAATGCCTCTCCATTATTTCTATGTTCAAATACCGCGGGTTCTCCAGTCTCTGCCCCAAGTCCTCTTTTCATTTTGCCCGCAGGTTTTCCGGGAACATCATTTTTTAATGAACGATCGTCAAAAATATAACGCGCCTGTAACCCGGCTTCAGGTATCTTTTGATGTTGCAAAGCGGTATAACTTTTTGCCTGCAACCAGTTGTGAAAACCGGCCGTTGCATTGGCGGTAGTTCCTGCAATAGTATGCTGCTGCAGCGCGATGGTATCGTTGATAAAACGCAGCAGATCTTCCTTTTCTTTAGCCGGTAATAAAATCGTAGGCGAAGGCATGGCGCCATCAAAAGAAATTTGTCCCGCCTCTTTTACGTTGTTAAAAAAACTAAAAAGTTCATAATAATTTTTTTGAGAGATAGGGTCAAACTTATGATCGTGGCAGCGTGCACAGCCTGCCGTTAGTCCCATCATTCCAGTGGCGGCGGTGTTCACCCTATCCACGACATACTCTGCTTTAAACTCTTCTTCAATAATACCGCCTTCCAGGTTTTGCTGGTGCATGCGGTTGAAGGCAGTCGCGATCAGCATTTCTTTAGTGGGGTTTGGCATCAGGTCCCCTGCCAATTGCCATTGGATAAATTGGTTGTAAGGAAAGTTGGTGTTAAAAGCATTGATCACCCAATCGCGGTAGGGCGATACATCTCTTACACCATCAACCGTATAGCCATGCGAATCAGCAAAGCGTGCAAGGTCCAGCCAATCGACCGCCATTTTTTCGCCATAGTGTGGAGACTGCAGCAGGCGGTCAACCTGCTTTTCGTAAGCATTGGAAGACGTATCTTTTAAAAAATTATCCAGTTCATTGGTAGTTGGTGGAAGGCCCGTAAGATCAAGCGACACCCTTCTTAACAAGAGCGCTTTATCCGCCTGTGGCGATGGTTTCATTTTTTCTTTATCCAGTCGCTGCGCGATAAAATGATCGATGGGGTTGATTGCCCAATTATCGGCTGAAGTTACAGGCACCGGCGGCTTCTCAGGGGCCACAAAGGCCCAGTGTGGTTTATATTGAGCACCTTGTTCGATCCATTTTACCAGGATGGCTTTTTCCGTTGCCGATAAACTCAGGTGCGATTTGAAGGAAGGCATTTTGTATTCCGGATCATCGGATACGATGCGGTGATACAGTTCGCTACCCTGCAGGCTGCCTGGGTCGATGGCTACCTTACCCGGACTTTCAGGCAAGGCTGCGTATGCGAAAGACGCAATGTCCAGCCGCAGACCTGCTTTTTGTTTAGCCTTATCCGGACCATGGCAGGAAAAACATTTATCCGAAAGCACCGGTTTTACATGCAGGTTATAATCTATTTTGTCGGGCAATTCCTTGTAGGCCACCGCCACGTCTTTCGGCAAGCCGGGCGAGCAAGACAACAGTTGAGCTGCTGCCAGCAACAATAATAACAGTGGCTTATTAAAACAACGCATCCGTACAATGATTAAGCGGGAAAATTTCTGCTGTCTAAGTTAGGTAGTTAAATTTACAAATGGACAGATGGATGCCCGGTTCCAAATAAAACAAGCGCTGCATTTACAATAAGAATCTTGCCCGGTAAACCAATTTTCAATTAACGTTCCACTATAAAAAGAGATTGCACCGGCTTCAAGTGCAGCTTTATTGTTGTATAAATAATACCGTCGATCTTTTTGTATGCAAGATCTTTAACCAGTTCCTTTTTGCCTGTGGCAGGATCCCATAATGCCGCCTGGATACTTCCTCGCAAATGAACAATTGTATTTATTTCCTTTTCCATCGAGTTAGCGAAGTAATAAATATTTTTGCCGTCCTTAATTTTATGGATATAAGAAAAGGCCCCGCTGCTACTATCGGAAGAAATGTTTTTTTCAAATTTGATATCGGGATAAGGGTTCACTTTTTCCAATGCCGCACTTAAACTTACTTCACCTGTTTTTAAAATAAATAATGCCATTCCGTTGTTATGGTTGGTATTAGTAATAGTGGCACTGTCAGTTGATAACTTACCAGGCGCAAATATTTCTTTTACAATTCGCTGTACTTCTGCATCCATTCCGAACTCCGCCGATTTGGACGGCAATAAAGTAGTTGCTATTACTTTGCCGCCCTGGTCGTAATATTGTTTTATTTTTTTCAGTGTGTGATAGGAAATTACTTTACCTGCAGGCAAAATTATCACCTTGTAATGTTGCTTATTTATTTTATTATCCAGTATGATTTCCCTGCCAATTATTTTATACTGATCAGTTGCCAATAATTCGGGATGGATAAAAGTAAAATCCTGGTGGATATTATTTGTAAGCAGGTCGCTGGTGATAAGGTAATCGGTACCGGGCGGTACATATTTGCCCCACCCGGTATTATTTTTATCCTGGAAATGATAAAATCCTTCCAGCGATGCGATCGGGTATAACACGCCAATTTCAGCTACCTGTCTTCCACCAGTCAGCATCATTGAAGTCCGGGCCGCAAAGTCATTAAAATCGCGAAGTGCAGGTCCGATTTTTTTACTGTATGGTGAGATCAATGGCGGAATACGCACCGATTGAGTTGCCGTATCATACCACATACCGTGGGGAATTAAAAAATTTACACCACGGGCAAAGACTTCCATCGCTGCCTGGTAAAGCGTGGTTACCGTAAACTTATCTTCTAAAAAAGCACCATAAATTTCCGCTGCTACAATTGGTTTATCATAAGCAGCCGCTGCGGAACTTGCCAGTTTAAATCCTTCCCGGCCATGGCCGTGATAAAAAATAGCGTCCATAGTAGGAATATCCTGGTGGCGATAGAATTTAAAAATATCAAAATTCATATCGACCGGCTGTATCTCATAATTGCCTGGTGGATGCCCCGCGGTTTTTACTTTGTGCCGGTGCGCCCATTCTGTCACCAGCTTTGGAAAACCTTCTGCCAGCAACTCAGCTCTTGTATCATAAAAAGCCACGCGGGCAGCTTCCGTATCCGGACCGATATCCTGCCATAGCGCAGGATAATAAATGCGAGGGTCCCTGCCAAAGCGTTGAATAAATTTTTTGTTGAATGCAGCTGTCCAACCACGTTCCATTGTTACATAGCCGACATCGTCAAAGAAGGTGCGTTGGATAACATTGCCAAAATAAGAACCAAATTTTTTCGCATATGCATCATAAGTAAAGTTGATAAATTTCGACACCGCGCCGGGATCCATATAATCTACAATTTTATCTTCATTGAGCTCGCAGTTAAACACCTGTACTTTCCACTTGCCGTCAGGCACTTGCCAAATAAAGCGATGGTCTTTCGCAAAAGAAGTCAAGTCTATCCTTTCACTATCGGCCAGGTTAATACCAACCACTGCCATTAAAATACCCTTTGGCAATATCATTTCAAACCTGCTGCCACCAGTGACCACAGTATCCGTTTTGGTTAAGATTTTTCTCGTTGCGCCGGGATAATCCTGTTGCAGTTTTCCGCCAGCGGAACCACTCGGGAAATCAATATCATCATATAAAATAACGTTGGCCTTATTTGACCGGGCCGCCTTAAGTATATCGTGGTACCTTGAAAAATAGGCATCGCTTAAATATTCAGGAGACATCCCAGGCGAAGGTAAATTTGTTGGATATTGTGGATTGGCTGTGACAGGCAAAACAGTAACGCCACCGAATCCGCTCCTAACGGCATCGGCTACCTGCCTGTTGATTTCCGCGGAAGTTAATTTGCCGTTCAGGTGCCAAAACGGAACAGGGCGGAACTGGTTGGGAGGGTTTTTAAAATCAACAATCGAAATATTTTGCGCGTACAAACCGGTTTGTAAAAATGCCATCGTGACTAAAATAAAAAAACGCCCTTTTAATTTTACCATAACCCTGTATTATTTAACCTGAAAATTTATAGTGTGATTACGTTAAAAATTAAATCTGCCGGATGACCGCATAGACTTTCATCCAATTTATGCAGGC
The DNA here is from genome assembly GCA_039916545.1 of Ferruginibacter sp. Classification (GTDB taxonomy): domain Bacteria; phylum Bacteroidota; class Bacteroidia; order Chitinophagales; family Chitinophagaceae; genus Ferruginibacter. The sequence continues at coordinate 4,292 of JBDSLD010000185.1, read as the reverse complement.
ACCCGGCAAATTAATTTACTGATCTGTATAAAGATCAATTATTTAATAACCGGCATTTTGCGCAAGGCTGTTACCACTGGTCTGTATGTTTTGAAAAGAAAGCGGCAAGTAATAATAGGCATCGTTCCACACTCTGTTCAATAAATTCAACCGGGTATAGGTGAATGTCCCGTCCGGGTTCTTAACTGCCCTCAACCCTTGTATCGGCAGGGCTTCTGTTACGGGAGCGATCTTCCACCTTCTCACATCATAATAGCGGTGACCTTCCAACGCAAGTTCTACCTGGCGCTCATGCACGATCCTGTTGAAAAGCGCATTGCCGGTCTCAGTGATGGCCGGCATATTTACACTTGCCCGCGCCCTTATTTTATTAACATACAATCTGGCGTTGTCTTCATTGCCTAAGTTATACTGTGCTTCCGCATAGGCCAGGTAAATCTCGGCCAATCTGAAATAATGCCAGGAATAAGTATAAGGTGTGGTAGCTGCGACCGGCAAGTTCTGGTCAATAAATTTATACAAGTAATAACCTGTCTGGGTGGCATCATTGCCATTTCCATCGAGCCCGCCCGGGTAAGTTTGAATGACCCTTGATTTATAAGGCGCGCCATTGTACAAAGCCGTGGCATAAAACCTGGGATCCCTGTTTACGAAAGGATTAGCCGGATCATAGGTGTTGAGCGGATCCGGATTCCTCACCCCGTTGATTACCGGAACGATGCCACTTGTCATTTCAAAAGCATCCACTAAATTTTGCGAAGGATCCCGTTGGCCAAGGCCGCCTTCACCGGGAGGCGCGCTGTAATAACCAAGGTTATGTGATACATCTGTGGAATAATAACGCGAAAATATTGCTTCGTTATTAGCATCCCCAACAAAAAGCCCGTGAAAATCAGGATGAAGACTATACCTGCCGCTGCTGATGATCTCCAATGCAGCGTCAGAAGCAGCCTGCCACCTGCTTTTATCATTCGCCGTATTATTCAACGGGCTGGCGTAATACAATAACACTTTAGATTTTAATGCACGCGCTGCGTCTGAACTTGCACGCCCGGCATTTACACCTGTTTGCACATCCGGTAATACGCCTGTAGCCTCGCTGAGATCTTTTAAAATATAAGTAACACATTCATCATAACTGTTCCTCGCTACGCCCGTTAAAGTTTCATCCAGTGTAAAAGCCTTTTCAATGATCGGAACACCACCATAGTTCCAGATAAGTTTGGCATATACAAAGGCCCTTAAAAATTTTACTTCCGCGATCAGCTGCGCTTTAGCATCCGCGCTTATCGGTGTGGTAGCTATTTTTTCGAAGAAGATATTAAAATTACGGATGGCGGCATAACCTGTGTTCCAATAATTAAAATAACCCGATAGCTGACCAACCGTCGTGGGCGTTAAAGCACCTTTTGCGATTACCTGGTAGCCGCCCAGGTCTGCCTGGCTAAAAGCTTCGTCACCATAGTACTGGATGTCTTCAGCAAAGCCTGTTCTCAAAGCATTGTATTGGGCATTGATAAATAATTGTGGTAAAACGGCATCGTTCCAAATGGCTGTTTCTGAGATCCGGTCTGTCGGTGTGATATCCAGGATATCTTTTTTGCAGGACATTAAAAAAAATCCAACACTTATAATTATAATAATTTTTTTCATTGCATTAAATTTAGAAAGTTACATTGAAACCTAAGTTGATAACCCGTTGCTGTCCAAAGCCCCATCCCCAATTGGTTTGTTCAGGAGACACACCCTGGTCCTTAAAGTTGTCATGAATAAAGAACAGGTTCGAGCCGTTGGCAAATACCCTGGCAGATTTAATGCCTGCTTTGTCTAACAAACCGTTTGAAAAACTATAAGCCAATTCTGCAGTTTTCAATTTAAGGAAGGCGGCGCTTGCAAAATTAAAAGTGGTGCCGTTACCACCTTTGCCAAAATCCTGTCCCGGTTTAGGATTGGTACCATTGGTGTTTTCGGGTGACCATACATTTTGAGCAAGACTTGCCGGAAAATTACCCCACCCGATCGGATCAAACGGAAGCACGCTATATCTTTCTCCCAATACTTTTGCCTGTCCCTGGAAGCCAATGCTTACCTGGAACTGCTTGTAGTCGAAACGAAAATTAAGTCCGTAAACTATTTGAGGGGTCGTGCTGTAATCCTGCTTCACTGCGTCCAGGTTATTGATGATCTTATCGCCATTTACATCCCTGCGGATCAGGTCGCCAGGAGAAATACCTGCCAGGTGCGGACTTGCATCTATTTCTGCCTGGTCCTTGTACACGCCAATTACTTCATACAATACCGGTGTGCCGATTGATTTACCCTGTGCCTGCTGATAATCAGGCAAACCAGGCACTTCATCAATAAAAACAACGGTGTTTTTTGCATAGGTAAAATTTCCTTCCACCGCATATTTAAATGCACTGCTGATAGCACGGGAGTGTGTAAGACTTACCTCAATACCTTTATTTTTTGTACGTCCAATATTTTCAGCGGGCAATACAAGGCCGGTGTAGGATGGAACTGACGCGTTTCTTTGTGCCAGGATATTGCTTCTGTTGGTGCTGAACACATCTACTTCGGCAGTTAAAAGGCCGCCATAAATACTGCCTTCAATGCCGATATCGACCGTTTTCGCTACCTCCCAGGTTATATTGGGATTTGGCGCATTTGACTGCAACAACCCCTGGTTAGTGGTGCCGTTAAAAGCATAATTGTTGCCATAAGAATAGGACGTTAAATATTGATACGGACCGACCTTGTCATTACCCAATTCGCCATAAGAGGCACGCAGCTTCAGGTAATCCAGTGACCTGGCATCTTTCAGGAAATTTTCTTTCGAAATATTCCAGGCGCCTGAAACTCCGGGAAAAAATCCGTAGCGTTTGCCCACGGGAAAGTTCTGCGAACCATCATAGCGAAACTGGAACTGCAGGGAATATTTATCAGCATACGTATAAAGCGCCCGGCCGAAAAGATTTTGGCGGCCCGTAGATGCAGAGGAACCCGTATTCGATTGATTGGCCCTGTTCGCATCGCCGGCAAATAATTCCTGGATGGAACTGCTCGCATAGTTCATTCTACCCGCACTGATCGTGTACGCCTCCGTTTGATTTTGTTCAAATCCGACAAAAGCGTCAATAGTACTTTGTTGCGTTACTGCCCGTTTGTAAGATAATTTGATATTTGAAGTAATTGAATTCCCATTCGGGTAATCGATGTTTAAACTTGGTGCGGCCGCATTGGAATTTTGCATTTTATTGTAAAGCCCCGTAGCAGGATCCAACAAATAATAATAAGTAACTCCCTGGAAACTTTTCAGGTAATTATTATCAAAATCATAAGCAAAATTTCCCTGTAGGGATAATCCCGGAATTCCCGGAATTTTATAATCTACTGCCAGGTTGCTGGTAAAATTTGCTGCATTTCCCTTTGTATATCCATAGTCACGTTCCCTTGCCATCAACGCGGCGTTATTGCCGGTTCTGCCCGGGCCATAAAGCCCGTTTGGATAGATCCCATTTTGTACAGGAATACTCAGGTAAACATGTGCCCAATCCATGTGGCTGCTTACATTGTCTCTTTTTCTGCCGGACAGATCCAAAGAAACTTTTAAATTTTTAGTGATCTGTGCATCAATATTCGACCTGAAATGATATTGCTTGTCGAATGTAAATGAATTATTAAAAGGAGAATTTTGTGTTAAGTAACCGGCCGCTACAAAATACTTTACATCCTGGTTGCCACCGGAAATAGAGATATCACCACGCTGTTGATTTGACCATGGCCTGAATACGAGTTTTTGCCAGCTGGTATTCGGATGGTTCAACGGGTCAGTTCCGTTTTTATACAATTCGAGGTCATTGGCGGTGTATGGTTCAGGCAACCCTTTCTGTTTTTGTTCCAGGTTCGACATCAGTGCAAATGAGTAAGCATCCGCAACTTTCCCAATTCGTTCCTGCTGCGTAAATGCCTGGTTAAACGCAGCGGTGATCAGCGCTTTGCCTGTCCTTCCTCTTTTAGTAGTTACTAATATTACGCCATTGGCTGCCCTCGATCCGTAGATAGCCGCAGACGCATCTTTCAAAACAGAAATGGATTCAATCTCAGAAGGTGGCAGATAATTCAAAGCGCCATAATCCCGCACAATACCATCAATGACGTACAATGGAGATGCGTCACCGTTCGTACTTTTTCCGCGGATAAAAATTTCCAGTGACTCGTTGCCCGGCTCACCCCCACGGTTATTGATCGTAACACCGGATATCCTGCCCGCAAGCCCGGCACCCAGGTTT
>JBDSLD010000184.1:0-46886 GCA_039916545.1 Ferruginibacter sp. | reverse complement strand
CCTAAACCCTAAACCCTAAACCCTAAACCCTAAACCCTAAACCCTAAACCCTAAACCCTAAACCCTAAACCCTAAACCCTAAACCTTTATATAGATCTTCTTCCTGTCGAGCATATACGCTACCAGCCAGTAAAAAGTTACCATGCAAAGGGCATACAGCAATGAACCATTGTTCATGTTAACAGAAATATTCTTACAAACGTGCTCGTAGAACCAGGGTAACGGGCTGGTGTAAGCACTTGTGCCATCTGCGTTGAGGTGGTCTTTCCATCGCAAGAGTGCCAGTATTCTTGGCAGGAAGCCGCTCAGGAAAAAAATGAACAATGGATTTTTGCCGAATACATCAAAGAATTTTGTGAAGGCGGCTTTGCGTCCACGCAGCTCTACCAGGTAAATAAGAATGGCCAGGATAAAAATAGCCAGTCCGCTTGTATAGACAACAAATGAACTGGTCCATATTTTTTTGTTGATGGGAAAAACCATGTGCCAGCAGAAACCCGCGAACAGCAATACGCCGGCGGTAACAAAAAGACCGGTGCACATTTCAAAAGTTTTGCCTTTTTGCAGGATGTAATTGCCCGCCAGGTAACCAAAAATAACCTGCGCAATGGCGGGAATTGTGCTCATGATGCCTTCGGGGTCGAAGGGAATGCCTTCGCCTTTATACATATGTGCAATGCCCAGTATTTTTTTGTCGATGCCGGTGCCGAACCAGCCGCTGATACTATACGGGTCTGCAGGATTGGCCAGCAGGCAGAGCGTCCAGTAGCCGAGCAGCAGTACGGCGGCTGCAACAAAAGCGCCGCGTGGTTTAAAAAAATAAATGATGAGGGAGGCAAACAGGTAGCAAAGCGCGATGCGTTGTAATACGCCCAGAATGCGTACGCCGTTTTGAGGATTGGCGGGGTTCACCCAGTACCGGGCTGCGAGGTGATCGCCGTTCCAGCTAACAAATGGCGCCCAGTTTAGAAAAAGGCCGATGGCAAAAATCAGCAAGCTGCGTTTGAAAACTTTTCGAAGAAATACCGGTGTGCCGGCGGCCTCCATTCTCGGCATCACAAAAGCCATGGCATTGCCCACTGCAAAAAGGAAAAAAGGAAAGACCAGGTCGGTAGGCGTGCAGCCATGCCAGCCCGCATGTTCCAGCGGGGTATAAATATATTGCCAGCTGCCGGGGTTGTTAACTAATATCATGAGTGCTACGGTGGCACCACGAAATATATCGAGGGAATAGAAGCGTTGATTCACTGCGTTAAGGTAAGGCTAAGCGAACAAAATGAAAAACAGTTCTTAGGATGGGAGCATAAAAACGAGGAATGGGTGGGCGGACCGGAATATTGGCCGGGGATGCGCCGATTAGCCGGCCTTCAAAAGCAGTGTTTGGGGGAGCTGAATGCACAGCGGCTAAATGAGGCAATGCTCAGCAAAGGAAATCAGGGTCAAAATAGGCCGGGACTGAATTTCGTGCCGGAAATTTTTGGCGCAGCGGCGCTGAGCCGTGAAGTTGGTGGGTTATGCGCGGAGCTGCGGCACACTTCCGGAGACCTCCAACTTCCTGTTTACCCATGAAAATGCCAGCTGGAAACTGCTTCCAGTTCATCGTTGCCAGCTGTTTAGTATCATCTGGTTGCATGGCAAAAAAACCTATATTTGCAGCAATTGCGAAACCGGGGTTTGTGAGCAATATCCGTTACTGTGAAAGGCGACGGCACTTCCCTAAAACAACGTAGACAAACCTGTGAAGAAATCAACGTTTCTGTCTTGCATAATAATTTTTTTGAAAAGGGTATAGGTGATAATAACATTATTGCCTATACCTTTTTGGCTTTTTTAGGAGTTTTAAGAATAGCGTTTATATTGTTTATTTTCAACGGTTTACAACAAATAATTGTGACTGAGAGGGCGAAGCTATGCCCCTACCGCAAAGCAATATGAATAAGAAAAAATGGCTGGCCATCTATACCAAACCACGTTGGGAGAAAAAGATTGATCAACGCTGCACCGAGCAAGGAATAGAAAGTTATTGCCCTTTAAACAAGGTGAGCCGAAAATGGAGCGATCGTACAAAACTGGTGGAAGAGCCCCTGTTTAAATCATATGTTTTTGTACATGTAAATGCGGAGGAGGAGCAGCATGTTCGGATGATTGGCGGGGTATTGAATTTTGTATATTGGTTAGGAAAGCCGGCGGTGATAAAACCAAAAGAAATAGAGCGTATAAAGCGATTCCTGAACCAGTACAAAGAGGTGTCCGCAGAATTGCTGGATTTTAAGACTGATGATAAAGTCGTGGTTATTGCTGGCGCACTAATGGAACAGCGCGGGAAAGTACTACGCCGGATGGGCAACAAAATTGAACTGGAAATAGAAAGCCTTGGTTACAAGCTGGTGGCGTCTGTAGATAAAAGTAACATTAGCAGGATTAAAGCCAATACCAGTACTTAAACATTATAATTCTCGTCATGAAATATGTCTGTAACCTGAGCGCTATTGCATGTTTGTTGCTGTTGATGACATCCTGCGGCAACGTAAAGAACCTGCAGTATATGCAGGGCAGTTTTGATACCGCTAAACTATCCTCCTATTCAATACCAGAGCCGGTTATTCAGAAGGGAGATTTAATGGGTATTGTGGTGTATAGCGATAATCCTGGTGCAACCACTATTTATAATCAGTCCCTTACCGGTGGAACGACTGTATCTGCCAGCACATTGCCTACGGCCAGTGCACCTGGCTACCTGGTAGATAACGAAGGTAATATTCAATTCCAGGGTGTTGGTAAATTGCAGGTCGAAGGATTGACAAAAGCTGGCCTGGCAAGTCTTTTAAATACTAAACTCAAAGATATTTTATTAACCAATCCATATTATAACATCAGGTTTTTAAATTATAAAATTACGATCATCGGTGATGTGGCAAAGCCCTCCGTTTATTCTGTTCCTTCGGAAAAAGTAAATATCCTGGAGGCTTTAAGCCTGGCTGGAGATTTAAATATTACCGCACGGCGCGATAATGTGCGGGTAATACGGGAGGAAAATGGCAAACGGACATTTGGCGTGATAGATCTGAGACAGCCGGACATTTTTAATAATAATTTTTATTATTTACACCAGAATGATATTGTGTATGTAGATTTTACCAAACAAAAAGCAGCCTCCAGCGACCAGACCACCGTTCGCAACATCACCATTGCAACAAGTATTGTTTCTACCATTGCTATTATTATTTCAGTTTTAAGAAGATAAGTTACCACTATGCCAGAGCACCTAACGGATCTCCAGGAAAATAAACAAGCTGGTTTTACTCCACGGGAACTTATTTTTAAGTACCTGCGTTACCTTCCGTGGCTAGTAATCTCAGTTGGTGTAATGCTGGTGCTGGCGTATGTAAATCTCCGGTATACAACACCTATTTACAATGTTTCCGGCAAATTATTAGTCGCGCACAGTTCAAGCCGCAATGGTAATGAAAAATTTGATGATATTTTCCAGATGCAGGGTGCAGGTAATAACCTGAATAACGAAATGGAAATTATTAAGTCAAGGTTCATGGCTGCCAGAGTGGTAAAAAAGCTGGGACTTCAACTTCAATATTTTAATAAAGGTAAAATCCGGACCACCACTATGCATGCAATGGACATGCCGTTTGAGTGTAGAATTGTTTCATTAAAGGATTCTATCAATGGACTCGGCTTCCTGGTAACCATTGTTAATGGAAACCAGTTCACTGTAGGCGAACAATCACAGCTATTTAATTTTGGCCAGTCTTTGAACCTGCCGCAGGCGGAAATACAATTCGTTAAAAGAAATTACACCGGTAGTAATTTTTCCAGTAACCAGTTTATTATAAGCTGGACACCCATGGAAAACATGGCGGCCAGTCTGAGCAGCGGAATCCAGGTTGCCAAAGTGAATGATTTTTCTGATGTGCTGGGCATTGCTTATGCTTCCGATAATACCAAACTTGGACTGGATATCGTCAACGGGTTCATGCAGGAATATGTAATATTTGGCTTAGAGGACAAAAAACAGCAGGCAGACAATACATTGGATTTTATAAAAGACCAGCTCGACACCGTTCGACTTCAGCTCGGTGGGGTAGAAGGTAATTTGCTGAATACTAAACAGCGCAATAGTATTTTCAATCCAAACCTGCAGTCTTCTATGTTTTTCAACGAGCTGTCTGAGGCAAACAAGCAAATTACATCGGAAGGGGTGAAATTAAAATTGGCGGATATACTCTATAATTATGTAAATGACCGGTCCAATCCTTATCGCATGGTGCCTTCTACAATGGGTATAGAAGAGCCTACATTGTCATTTCAAATTTCTTCATTTAACAAATTGCAGCTCGACCGTGAAACTGCTTTAAAGACGACACCCGCCACCAATCCATTGATAAAAGATTACGAAACGGGTATTGAGAAGCTGCGTACAGATATGTTGCAGAATCTCCGGCAGGTGCGGCAGGGGCAAAGCGTTACCATTGATGAACTGAATAAAAAATACCGGGAAGCTTCTTCTCAAATCAGCGCTATACCCGGCAAGGAAAAAGTATTGCTGGATGCCACCCGGCAGCAAAGTATTTTGCAGGAATTGTATTCTTTCCTGTTGCAGAAAAAGTTGGAAACTGCCATCGCTTCCGCATCCACTATTTCAAATATAAAAGTGCTGGAATCACCCATGGCATCAAGTATACCGGTATCGCCTAACCGGAAAGCATTGTACATTGGGGCCCTGCTGTTGGGGATCGGTATTCCGGTAGGCATTATACTCCTGAGGGAATACCTCAATGATAAGGTAAAAGGCAAGCAGGATATAGAACGGCTTACCGCTACACCTATACTGGGTGAAATTGGGCATGCTGATCAAAGTGGGGCGTTGGTGGTAACTAACAATAACCGGCATTTTATAGCCGAGCAGTTTCGTATTATACGCAGCAATCTCCAGTATATCCTGCCAAAAACAGACAAGCAGGTCATTATGGTTACCTCTTCATTCAGTGGCGAGGGTAAATCCTTTATTAGTACCAACCTGGGTGCTGTACTTGCGGTCTCGGGTAAACGAACGGTTATAATGGAGTTTGATATCCGCAAACCAAAAATATTGGAAGGTCTTGGTATGAAAGAGCGGCTGGGTATCACCAATTATATTGTTGGAAATATAGCGGTTAAAGACATCATATATGCCGTACCAACTGTGGAGAACCTTTTTGTAGTACCATGTGGGCCAGTACCGCCCAACCCCGCCGAAATACTGTTGAGTGAAAAAGTAAGAGCACTTTTTACTGAGTTGCAAAACCAGTTTGATACCATTATCATTGACACAGCGCCGGTGGGCCTGGTGAGCGATGCCGTTACACTGGGCGTTTTTGCCAATGCCTGCGCATATATTGTGAGGCATAACTATACCCTGAAAAAACAGGTGCAGCTGATAGATGATCTGTATACGCAAAAAAAGCTGCCGCATCTTTCTATTATCGTCAATGATATAGAAGCGGCCCGGGGTTATGGTGGATATGGCTATGGCTACGGCGGGTACGGCTATGGTTACGGGTATGGCTATGGCGCAGGATCCGGCTATTTTGAAGGCCAGGAGCAAAAAAAGAAATCTGTGTTCAGAAAAATAAAAAAATGGTTCAGCTGATGGCGGGAACCCATATTGCGTTGCCAAAACAACCTGGGGTTTAATAATGCATCCACTGCGTTTTGGTATTATTGGTTGTGGCCGTATCGCGGTAAGGCATGCAGCGGCCATACAAAAGAAAGGTTATCTGACAGCGGTATGCGATATCATACCGGAAAAGGCCGATGCACTGGCCGCCGGTTTTGCCGCCGCAGCATATTACAGTATTGAAGGTATGCTGCAATCCGCCAATGACATTGATGTAATGGCCATCTGCACACCCAACGGCCTTCATGCCGGGCATAGTATATTGTGCCTGGAGAAAGGGTTTCATGTATTGTGCGAGAAACCAATGGCATTACAGGCGACAGACGCGGCGCGCATGATAGCGGCAGCAACCAAAAAAAATCGTCATTTATTTATTGTAAAGCAAAACCGCTTCAACCCGCCGGTGCAGGCGGTAAAAAAATTACTGGAAGAACAAAGACTGGGAAAAATTTACAGCATACAGGTAAATTGTTTCTGGAACCGTTCGCTGGCTTATTACGCAGATGCGTGGCGGGGCACCAAAGATCTTGATGGTGGCACGCTGTACACGCAGTTTAGCCATTTTATTGATTTGTTGTACTGGTTTTTTGGAGATGTACAAGAAGTGCGGGCGGTAACAGCCAATTTTGCCCACCAGGAAATAATTGCATTTGAGGATACCGGTATTGTAACCCTTCAGTTTACAAATGGCATTATTGGCAGCCTGCATTACACCGTCAATGCCTACCGCCGCAATATGGAAGGGTCTATCACCATATTTGGTGAAAAAGGGACCGTAAAAATTGGCGGGCAATACCTGAACGAACTGGAATACCAGTGCATCGAAGATTTTTCAGTCCCGGTATTGCCTGCCGGTAACCCTCCCAACCAATATGGAAATTACGAAGGCTCTATGAGCAATCACGATAAAGTATATGATAATGTGCTGGCAGTTTTACAACAAGGCGCTGCTATAACCACCACCGCTGCAGACGGTATGAAAACGGTGGAGATCATTGAAAAAATTTATGCTGCAGCCAGCCGACTGAATTGACCAGCTGATATGAAACCATCGCCCCATATTCTCGAAACAGGCATTGCCGATGATGTGATAGTGGGAATCAATACAATTGTTGCAATACCGGTAAACCTGTATGGATGCGTAATCGGCGACGATTGTTTTATTGGCCCGTTTACAGAAATTCAGCGGAATGTGACCATCGGCCACCGCACCAGGATACAATCCCATAGTTTTATTTGTGAAATGGTAACGGTGGGGGACGACTGTTTTATCGGTCACGGGGTAATGTTTATCAATGATACATTCAAAACCGGCGGACCAGCCGGCGGAGACCACGCAGCCTGGAAGGCCACCCGTATAGGCAATCATGTTTCCATTGGTTCCAATGCTACCCTGCTGCCGGTTACCATCTGCGATAATGTAGTGATAGGCGCGGGTGCGGTAGTTGTAAAAGATATTAGTGAACCAGGCGTGTATGCAGGTAATCCTGCCATTAAAATAAATAGCATCCCGAAAGAAGACTAATTGGCTTTAAAAAGCAGTGCATACGCAGCTATGAGTAACAATACAGCATTCATGGAAGAAGAAGAATGGGACCTTGAAATAAAGCCGACCGCTAACCTGTTCGATCTTCACCTGAAGGATTTGTGGCACTACCGGGACCTGCTGCTATTGTTAGTACGGCGTGATTTTGTTTCTTTTTATAAACAAACCATTTTTGGCCCGCTTTGGTTTTTTATCCAGCCCATCTTTACCACTATTATTTTCACTTTTATTTTTGGCAAAATGGCTGGTATGAGCACGGAAGGGATACCGCCGCCACTTTTTTATCTTACGGGAACCGTTGCCTGGAACTATTTCGCCGATTGCCTTACCAAAACAAGTACCGTGTTCCGTGATAACGCAGCCATTTTTGGAAAGGTTTATTTTCCCCGCCTGATTATGCCTTTAAGTATTGTGATGTCCAACCTGGTAAAATTTGGGGTGCAGTTTCTGTTGTTTATTATCTTAATGGCTTGGTACAAATTTCAAGGTGAGGCAGTCAATCCTAATTTATATATATTGTTATTTCCAGTAATTGTGTTATTAATGGCTTTATTAGGACTTGGAATGGGTTTGATAGTTACAGCAATGACTACAAAATACCGAGACCTGGCGTTTCTTATCGCATTCGGCGTACAGTTGATGATGTATGCTACTCCAGTAATATATCCTTTATCAGCTGCACCTGCGAGGTATGCCAGTATCATTGCTTTAAACCCTTTAAGTGGGCTGGTAGAAACGTTTCGCCATGGTTTTTTGGGTAGCGGTCATTTTTACGCCGGCTATTTTTGGTACAGTGTAATTTTTACAATTATTGTTTTTTTTATTGGATTAATTGTATTTAATAAAGTAGAAAAGAACTTTGTAGACACCGTGTAGACGGAACATTTTTATGGCCATAGCAATTCAATCAAAGCATCTTTCTAAAGCCTATCAGTTGGGTGAATTTTCAACAGGTACTTTATCCCAGGATATAGAACGTTTGTGGTTTCGGGTCAGGGGAAAGGATGATCCCTTTCTAAAAGTAGGAGAGACCAATGACCGATCTGTGAAAGGCAGCAGCAATATGGTTTGGAGCTTGAAAGATATTAGTTTTGATATACACCAGGGAGATGCCGTTGGCATCATTGGGCGCAACGGTGCCGGTAAAAGTACATTATTGAAGATACTCAGTCGCGTCACTACTCCTACCGCCGGTTCAGTGAAGGTCAAGGGCCGCATAGCAAGTCTGCTGGAAGTAGGTACCGGTTTTCATCCGGAACTCACAGGGCGTGAAAATATCTTTCTAAATGGCGCCATTCTTGGAATGCGCAAAGCTGAAATAAAAAGAAAGTTTGATGAAATTGTAGATTTTTCAGGAGTTGAACGTTATATAGATACACCGGTAAAAAGGTATTCCTCGGGAATGTATGTGCGGCTTGCCTTTGCAGTAGCAGCCCACCTGGAAAGCGAAATATTAATAGTGGATGAAGTGCTGGCCGTTGGCGATGCTGAATTTCAAAAAAAATGTCTTGGCAAAATGGGGGAGGTCAGCGTCGAAAAAGGCAGAACTGTTCTGTTTGTTAGCCATAACCTGAGCGCTATAGAAACTATCTGCCGCCGCGGCATCTACCTAAAAACAGGGATGATTCAATACATTGGAGGGGCAAGTGATACCGTGGTTAACTACCTGAGCAATGAAACAAAAAATTCAAATGTTTTTGAGTTCCAATCTGCATTGGAAGCACCAGGTAATGAACACATAAAACTGATGAGCGGGTTTGTAAAAAATGCTGATAATAACACAGAAATAATAGATGTTTCCTCCCCCGCAGACATATCCTTTGACATTATAAATACATCAGCAGACCGACTTGTTTCAGCAGGTTTTGATCTGCTCAATTTGCGGGGGGATGTTATTTTTGGATCAGGTGGTTTTTTTGACCTGCCCCTTAATAAAAGAGCCACTATTACTTGTAAAATACCGGCGAATTTCTTGAACGATGGTTCTTATACGATTACTTTTTATGTACATGATAAAAACATGGCACACCTGCTCACGCTGAAGGATGTAATAGGTTTTGAAGTTAAAGACATTGAAAGAGAGCATGGTTATCTGGGGAAAATAAATGGGGCAGTGAGGCCAAAACTACAATGGGAAGTAAACAGTTGAAATGAAAAAAATCTTAATTACACAATCTAACTATATACCCTGGAAAGGATATTTTGACAGTATTAATACGGTGGATGAATTTGTATTGTATGATGATATGCAATACACAAAACGCGATTGGCGTAACAGAAATAAAATAAAAACCGCCGGTGGGGCGCAATGGCTTTCGATACCGGTTGAAGTAAAAGGAAAATATTTTCAAAAAATTGCAGAAACAAAAATTAGCGATAAGGCATGGGCAAAAGATCACTGGGCAACTATAAAGCACAGCTATGCCAAAGCACCTTTTTTTAAAGAGTACAAAGATTTCTTTGAAGATCTGTATTTAAATTGCCATGAAGAATTGCTCAGCCATATCAATTATCGCTTTCTTAAAGCAATTATGGACCTGTTGAAAATAAGCACCCCCATGCGCTGGTCCAACGAATTTGAATTGCGGGGCGATAAATCAGAAAAATTGCTGGGTATATGTGAAGATGAAGGTGTTACCGATTATTTTTCAGGGCCTGCGGCGAAAGATTACCTGGATACTGCTTTATTTAATTCAAAGAATGTAACAGTAAACTGGTTCGATTATTCAGGTTACCCGGAATACGAACAGCTTTTTCCTCCTTTTGATCATGCTGTAAGTATCATAGACGTCATTTTCAACACCGGTGCAGATATTAAATTATATATGAAATCATTTTCATGAGCGCAAACAAACCGCTTCTTCAGCAGGTGGAAAATTATTACTCTGAAAAAGTGCGACAACATGGCGCCAATGCCAAAGGGGTGGACTGGAACTCAGAAGCCTCACAGGAATTACGTTTTCAACAATTGCTGAAAGTGATAGCAGAGCCGGGTAAGTTTTCATTGCTGGACTATGGATGTGGTTATGGAGCCATGCTGAAATTTATGACTGACATATACCCGGATATGGCATACACGGGATTCGATATTTCGGAAGAAATGCTGCAAAAAGCGAAAGAGCAGGATTTTGCATCGGCGGCGGCATCATGGACACCTGCATTGAAAAACGAAGCTTTTAACTATACTATTGCCAGCGGGATTTTTAATGTACGACTGAACCAGAATGAACCAGACTGGAAGAAATATGTAGAAGAAGTGCTCACTGAAATAAATTCCCGCAGTAACCGGGGGTTTTCATTTAACATGCTGACCAGTTTTTCTGATAAAGAATATATGCGCGATTATCTTTATTATGCTGACCCGGCTTACTATTTTAATTTTTGTAAAAAACATTTTTCTAAACAAGTGGCATTGCTGCATGATTATCATTTGTATGAATTTACCATCATTGTAAAAAAAGAAGTATGAAAGAAAAGATTGTAGTATTTGGCATGGGCGATATAGCCCAGATTGCCAATTATTATTTTAATATTGACAGTAATTACGAAGTGGCGGCTTTTACCGTAGACCAGGCCTATCTCACGGTGAATGAATATGAAGGAAAACCGATGGTGGCTTTTGAAACATTGCAGCAACATTATCCTCCCGCAAAATTTAAAATGTTTATTGCTGTCAGCTATGCCTCTTTGAACAAATTCCGGGAAAATAAATTTAATGAAGCCATTGCCAAAGGGTATGAACTGATAAGTTACATTAGCAGCCGTTGTTCGTATATGTCGCAGTTCCTGCCCGGCAGAAACTGTTTTATTTTTGAAGACAACACCATACAGCCTTATGTAACAATTGGTGATAATGTAACCTTGTGGAGCGGCAATCATATTGGGCATCATTCTACCATCGAAAGTCACAATTTTATCAGTTCACACGTGGTCATCTCCGGGCACTGTACGGTTAAGTCAAATTGTTTCCTGGGAGTGAATGCCACCATTCATAACAATGTAACCATTGAAAACGAAACCCTGGTTGCTGCGGGCGCTATTGTTGCCAAGAATACTATTGAAAAAGGCGTGTACCTGCCTGCCAAATCAATTTTATTTGAAAAAAGCAGCGATCAGGTAAAACTTTAATAATAGATGCGGTAATCTTTTAATTATGAACATACAATCTTTGAAGTTTCTTGCTTGTCCTTATACCCATCAGCCACTGGATATTGAAGTATCAAAAAAAAAGGGCGAAGAAATAGTTAAAGGCAGTTTTAAAAGTAAGGAAAGTGGATTGGTATTTCTGGTTGAAGACGGGGTGCCAGATTTTACTTATCCTGCACAGTTGATTGGCTCCGACAAAGATTTTAATAAAAAATATGAAGAGAATGCAAGATTGTATAACGAAGGAATGGACTGGCTGTTTTCTTCCTTTTTTGAAAACGAAGACGATGTCAGAAATAAACTGATCAGCTATCTTAATATAAAACCTAATCATTTTATTCTGAATATGGGTTGCGGTACTGGAGGCGATTCAACGTATATTCTCCGGCGACTTGGCCTCAAAGGAAAGTTATTCAATCTTGATCTTACCCGCGGTTTGCTGAACATTGCCCGTAAAACACTTCGGAACTCAACTACTCCGTCAGAATATTTTGTTGGCAACGGGGCTTACCTTCCGTTTAAAGATAAAACTTTTGACAGCGTTTTTCATTTCGGCGGTATCAATGAGTTTACTGAAAAAAAAAAGGCAATCAATGAGATGGTAAGAGTTGTTAAACCAGGCGGAAGAGTTGTCTTTGGTGATGAAAGCGTATCTCCATGGTTAGCCGGTAAACCTTTTGGTAAGATGATAAAAAATGCCAATCCGCTTTATAAACACAAGCCGCCATTACATTTATTGCCAGACAATGCGCAGAACGTTTCTTTGAACTATGTTCTTGGAAACTCATTTTATATAATTGCATTTAATATCGGTCATACTTCAGCACTTAATCTGGATTTGCCTATTCCCGGTAAACGGGGTGGTACATTAAGAAGCCGGTATGAACAAAGGTCTAACCAGCAGTAATATGGAAAATAAGTTTTATGGTACAGGCAGCCCTCAGTTACAGGAGACCAATGGGTTTGACCTTCAGTTGGAAGAAATTAAGGTGCAGGGTTTTACCGTTGTAGAAGATCTGATGAATGATGAAGACCTTGCAAAGGCTTCAAAAAAACTGGATGCTACATACAAGGACCAGGTTCAATGTTTCGGAGAGGAAAACCTTGTAAAAATTAAAGAAAAAAACCTGGTCAGGAGCCCGTTGTTATATGATGATTTTTTCCTTTCTATGGTTCTTCATCCCGCTATCATCAATATTGTAAAATATTTCCTGGGTGATTATTTTATTATCAACCAGCAAAACGGCATTATTAATATGCCAAACGAAGCCCATCACCAAAGCGCATGGCACAGAGACCTACCTTATCAGAATTATGTAATATCCAAGCCAATAGCTATTGCCGCATTGTATTGTATTGATGATTTTACGGAGGAACGCGGATCTACTTATGTTATTCCATTTTCACATCAATTGACAGATATTCCTTCAAACAGCTATCTGGATAAATTCAAAGCACCGGTGAATGCAAAAAAGGGCAGTGTAATCATTTTTAATGCAATGGTATACCATCGGGCTGGTTATAACAGCTCCCAATTTGTAAGGAGGGGATTAAATACGTTGTTTTCAATACCATTAATTATTCAGCAGATTAATTTAAGCAGGCAGCTCAACGGCAAATTTTCAGAAGATCCTTTTCTGCGCCGGTTATTGGGATATGACATACAGATTCCGGATACGGTTGAAGAGTGGAGACAGAACAGACTGAAAAAATAATATGATCTGGAAAAAATTGAAGCAAATTTTTTGTCCTGACAATAATTACCCGTGGATGGTTTCTCATGCAAGCTATCCATGGGCAGAACAGGTAGAGAATGAATTATTTAATATTTATTTCAGTTGCAGAGATACAAAAAATAAGTCTTCCATAGGCCATATTGCATTCAATATGGACACGCTGGAAGTAACAGGGGTACCGGATGTGCCGGTATTGTTGCCTGGCGAAACAGGAGCCTTCGACGACAGCGGTGTATCCATGTCTTGTATGATCAACATAAATGGGAAAAAACACCTGTATTATTTAGGCTGGAATTTAATGGTTACCGTACCCTGGAGAAATTGTATTGGACTTGCCATATCATCCGGTAAAGATGAGGTTTCATTTCTGCGGTATAGTAAGGCACCGGTATTGGGTATTCACGATGTGGACCCTTTTACATTAACGTATCCGTTTGTCATGCTTGACGGGGGGCAGTACAAAATGTGGTATGGCTCAAGTCTTTACTGGGGGCCTAAAGTCCAGGATACCCGTCATGTAATTAAATATGCAACATCAGCAGACGGGATCAACTGGAACAGGTTGAACCATATCTGCATAGATACAAATGGGAAAGCAGAATTTGCACTTGTAAAGCCATTTGTTTTAAAAGAAGATGGAATGTACAAAATGTGGTATTGTTACCGGGATGAGTCTTATCATATGGGGTATGCTGAATCTGCTGATGGTTTGAATTGGGAGAGACAGGATGATAAAGTAGGCATAGAAATTTCTGAATCCGGCTGGGATAGTGGTATGGTATGTTATCCTTATATTTTTGACTATAAAGGTAGGCGGTATATGTTGTACAATGGTAATGAATATGGTAAAACGGGGTTTGGGTTGGCCGTACTGGAATGCTAAAATTATCGTCTGTATATTCTCTAATTGAAAGGGGCGAATCATTTTTTAATAGTGACCGGTAGAGTTTATGTATCGTGTTTGTTTTGAATTGCATTATTTTTTGAAATCTATAATTAGTACCAACAGAATTATTAATGACCACCCGACGAATACCATTTAATAAACCTTATTTCACAGGTAAGGAAACTGACTATATAAAGGAGGCTGTTGCGGGAAGCAAGATTTCGGGCGATGGAGTTTTTACAAAAAAATGTCACGATTTTTTTGAGCAACAATCCGGGTTCAGGAAGGTGTTACTTACAACATCTTGCACGGACGCTTTGGAAATGGCTGCCATATTGCTGGATATCAAAGAAGGAGATGAAGTGATTGCGCCTTCCTACACTTTTGTTTCTACTGTGAACGCATTTGTCTTACGCGGAGCCACACTGGTATTTGCCGATAGCAGCGCCGATAATCCTAATATGGATGTGGAAAAAATTGAGCAACTGATTACACCTAAAACAAAAGTAATTATACCTGTGCATTATGCCGGTACAGCGTGCGACATGGATAATATTATGGCCCTAGCCGCAAAGTATAATATATTTGTAGTAGAGGATGCTGCCCAGGCAATTGACTCCTATTATAAAGGAAGACCACTGGGCAGCATTGGCCATCTGGCGGCATTTTCTTTTCATGAAACAAAAAATATTATTTCAGGCGAAGGCGGAATGCTGGTTATTAATGATGAACGTTTTGTAAACCGGGCGGAAATTATCCGTGAGAAAGGAACCAACCGGTCACAATTTTTCCGCGGTGAAATAGATAAATACGGCTGGGTGGATATTGGCTCTTCTTTTCTGCCGTCGGATATTATCGCTGCTTTTTTATACGCGCAGCTGGAAAACCTTGAACATATTCAAAAGAAACGGAAATCAATATGGGATTTTTATTTTAAAGGCCTGGCTCATTTGAAAGAAGAAGGAATACAGCTACCCGATATTCCATCATATGCCACAAACAATGCGCATATGTTTTATATTGTTTGCAGATCTTTACAAGAACGGGATGGGCTAATTGAGGCATTAAAATCAAAAAACGCATTTTCTGTATTTCATTACCAGTCACTTCATAAAAGTACTTTTTACCAGCAATTGCCCGGGCACCGTTCGGTTGAGCTTCCTTGTGCCGATCGGTATACCGACCGCCTGCTAAGGCTTCCCATGTATTTTGAACTTGAACCGGAAGATCTTCAAATAGTCATTGCGTGTATTGATAATTTTTACCATGGATAAGCGTGTAAAAGTTCTTTTTGTGGTAAGAGATTTCTGGCAGGCAGGTGCTCAACGTTTTGCGTTTGAAATTGACAATGCAATAAACAAGGAATTATTTGATATTCATATTTTGTCTTATCTCGATCTAAATGCATCAACCCAGTTTACCGATTACTATTATCAAAAGCATCTTGATCTGGGCAGCCATGTCTCTTTTTTAAAAAACATTGTGAGCACTCCAGGCTATACCAGAAGGTTGACAAACAGGATGCTGAACAATCGGCTGTCCAATAGATTGTTACCATTATCGATTAGAAATAAAATTAATCCCATTTCAGAAGGTCGAAAGATTGACAGGAAGAAGCTAAGTGCATTTATCAAGCCGTTTGATGTGATCGGTTGGATGGGAGAATATATGTTTTCACTTTTATTGCCTATAATTGACGATGATATTTATAATAAAAGTATTATACATATTATGAATGCCAAGTTTCAGGGTATTCATGTATATGATAATTTTCCGAAGACAAAACATTACATTTTTGCATCAGGGTTTGATGATGAAGAACAAGTAAGACATGAGTTCTCTGATTTTGAACACTATAAAACTGTGTTTTTTCCACTTTACCTGGAGACGGGAAATGTTATAAACAACTGGCATTTTAAAAAGGTCGCTACAATAAAGAAGATTGGCATCTTCACCAGGCTGGACCCAATGAAACCGTTAGACCCTTTTTTTTATGCATTCCATTTAATGCTTGATAAATATGCAAATCTTGAACTGCATATATTTGGTTCCGGTGACACGGTCAAGTCAGGCATGCAAAGATTTACTGAACACCTTAATATAAAAGACAAAGTATTTTTCAGGGGGCATTCAGAGAATATAGTTGAAACCGCAAAAGTGGAAAAAATGGATTTGGTCTGGTTCCAGGGGTATAAAAACAGGCCGGCTGGGTACGCCGGTTTTGATATTTGCCTGTCTGGTGTACCGCAGGTTTTATGGGATTTTAGTACGGCGGATGCTGCTGTGGCCGATGACAGCCTTGTTTTCCCAATGTATAAAAATTTAAATTTGTTTATTCAAAAGTCTGTCGAGATTCTTTTGGATGAACAAACGGCTATTGCATATTCAAACCGGCAGTTTACGGATGTTGTAGAAAATAAGAATATGAAAAAGAAAATTCACACATTGGAAAATTTATATTCGGACATAAGCTCGGATAGTATTAAATAAAATGCTTAGCGTTTTCAGAATAATTTTTTAAGTACTCATTATTTTAGGAAAATTTCAATCCGGTTAAAATGTCGCGTCAGGAAATAATTGATCAGCAATTTATTAATATACCTCTTACGGCTGCCAATATTGATATTTATTATGTACGTAAAAGTATTTTACAGGCCATCCAGCAAAGTATGCCTCAATTTCACGGAAAATTACTTGATGTTGGATGTGGCATTATGCCTTACCGGGAGATGATTATAAGCCAGGCGGATATTGTTTCGTACACAGGACTTGATTTTGAGAATTCGGTTGATCCACAGTATGCATTGGGAAAACCTGATTTGTTCTGGGCGGGTGATGTTATACCCATGGAAGACAATAGTGTAGAGACGGTACTTGCTACTGAATTGCTCGAACATTGTCCCGATCCTGAAAAAGTAATGAAAGAAATGCTGCGAGTACTGAAACCTGGTGGTATGCTGTTTCTCACCGTTCCTTTTTTGTGGAATCTGCACGTAGTGCCTTATGATGAATACCGGTACACACCATTTTCTTTGGAACGGCATTTAGTAAATGCAGGTTTTGGAAATGTACAATTAAGTGCACTTGGCGGATGCGACGCAAGCATGGCACAGATGATAGGGATATGGGTAATTCAAAGACCTATGCGACCACTGTTTAAAAAAACAATAGGCTGGCTGATGCTGCCCGTCATGAGAAAGCTTATCAGGCTTGATAAGCGCTATGATAAAACGAAACTATTTGTAGGTGGAAGTATGATTACCGGTATTACCGGTATTGCTTTTAAAAGTGAAGCACATATCATAAAATAGTGATGGATTATTTTTTTATCTCTTCTAATTCAAACTGGGGCGGCAGTGAGATATTATGGTCGCAGGCGGCGATGCAGTTGCAGAAAGAAGGAAATACAGTTCGTTTTGGCGTCAAATACAATGCGGGTGTTGTTAAGGACCTTGCCAACAGCGGGGCTTCTTATTGTAATTTGAATAATGATTACAGTTCAAAACCTTTACTGCAGCGGGCACTGATTAAAGGTAAAAGAAAGCTACTGGGTTACAAAGAACCCTTCCTGCAATACCTTTTGCAACAACGTCCTTCGCTTGTAATTATCTCCCAGGGAAATAATATTGATGGCAATCCGTATATGACAGCCTGCCGTAACCTGGGTATTCCATTTGTCACCATCACGCAACTGGTTACCAAAATGCTGCTGACTTTTACGGATGACACTGTTATTAATGAACTTAGGGCCAACTATGCAGCATCACGCTCCAATTATTTTGTATCAGCCGACAACCTGGCTTTGCATACTACGATGATGGGTGAGTCACTTTCCAATTCAATAATTGTTGGAAATCCTTTTGCTGTTCCGTACGAGGTGTCAGCATCATTTCCTTTTTTCCCTGATAACAAATATCGCGTTGCTGTTGTAGGCAGACTGGAAATGTATCACAAAGGACACGATTTATTATTTGAAGTATTACAGCAGGATAAATGGCGCGACAGAAATATTGAATTTTCTGTTTACGGCAATGGTCCACATAAGCAATTACTGGAAAGGCTGGTAAAAAAATGTAACCTGCAAAATGTTTCATTTCGCGGACAAACCGACAGCGTAGCCGACATATGGAAAAACCACCAATTGTTAGTTTTGCCCTCCAGAATGGAAGGGCAATCACTGGCATTGATAGAAGCAATGTGGTGCAGCAGGAGCGCCGTTGTTACCGATGTGGGTGGGGCAAAACAATTGCTTGAAGATAATATAGGATTTGTTTCGGCATTTCCCACCGTTTATCACCTTGACCAGGCGTTGGAAGAAGCCTGGTTAATGAGGGACCAATGGAAACAATTGGGCATAAAAGCGGGTCAGCGGATAAGAAATATTTATACAGAACATCCTGTATTATCATTTGTCAACAGGCTTAAAACAGTGCAAGGTTAATTTTTGTTGCAAATATTACCTGTGCCTGGGAATGTCTAAAATTATGAAAGGAAAATGTGTTGTTATCATCCCTGTTCATACGGCCTCTCCTTCAACTTACGAGCTCATTTCTTTTCGGCAGTGTTTTAAAATACTTCATAAACATCCCGTTTATGTATTAGCACCGGAAGGGTTGGCTTTGGATGCATATCGGCATGTAGTACCGGATTTTTTAGTTAAGTATATTAATCCGAAGTGGCAATCAAGCCTGCTGAACTACAACAAATTAAAGCTAAGCAGGTATCTGTACCGGATTTTCAAAGATTATGAATGCCTGCTTACTTATGAACTGGACGCATTTGTTTTTAAAGATGAATTGAACCTATGGTGCAGTAAGGACTTTGATTATATTGGTGCGCCGTGGTTTAGCGGATACCACGAAAGTCTTTCAAATGCCGCGCTGGACGGCGTGGGCAATTCTGGATTTTCGTTACGAAAAATTAAGGCTATGGATGATATGCTGAAAGATATTTTCTACGACAGGCGCACAATCGGATTTACCGGCAATAAAAATGCAATTAAAACACTGCTCGGCTATCCATATTTGAAAATGGTTTCTTTTATTACCGGGGAAAATTATTCGATACAACGGTACAATGAGTATAACGAAGACTTTTTCATTGGTAAAATTATCTCTCATAAAAAGTCAGGTTTAAACATTGCACCAGTAGCGGAAGCCATTAAGTTTAGTTTCGAAATGCATCCTTCGGTACTCTTTGAATGGAACGGCGGAAAACTCCCTTTCGGATGCCATGCATGGTGGCGGTATAATTTCGAATTCTGGAAGCCTCATATCCGGGCTTTCGGATATGATGTATAATAAGTACCCGATATGAGAACATTTCCCAAAATAACTATTGTAACTCCTAATTATAATTACGGTCATTTTCTTGAGCAAACAATTTTGTCCGTTATAAACCAGGGATACGCTAACCTTGAATACATTATCATTGATGGCGGTTCTACTGATAACAGTATAGAAATAATAAAAAAATATGAGCGGCACCTGGCCTATTGGGTAAGCGAACCAGATAAAGGAATGTATGATGCAATCAACAAAGGTTTTGACAGGTCCACTGGTGATATAATGGCCTGGTTAAACAGCGATGACATGTATTTTCCATGGGCATTAAAAGTGGTTAGTGAAGTTTTTGCCGGCTTTAGCGGGGTTCAATGGCTCAGTACGCTGCAGCCGGGCGCTGTGGATTACAATGGCTATATTTTGGATTTCGGCCGTTTTGAGGGATTTAACCGCGATGCCTTCCGCGAAGGATATCATGCCGATAATAAGTTTGCTTTCGGCTTCATACAGCAGGAGTCAACTTTCTGGAGAAAGGAACTCTGGGAAAAAGCCGGCGCATATGTGTCAACGGAGGTCTCAATGGCCGGCGATTTTGAATTATGGAACCGTTTTTTTTTCTGGGCAAACCTGCATGGTTTGGTTTCCCCGTTGAGCATGTTTCGTTTTCAGCACCGCCAGCAAACGTCCGCCCAGGATCAGTATGCAGCACAGTGTAATAAAATACTAAGATCGTTTGACTATGCCCCGACCAGTTCCGGTACACTAAGAAGAATCATAAAAAAAGGACGACTTGACAGAGTACCCGGCCTTATGCACATCATTAAAAGCAAGCTTGGATTTGAGACGGAAATAGTTGTACGCGGGGATCGTGAACTGCCCACCGGAAAGTGGCAAATAAAAAAACGGCAGTTCATGTAGTTTTTTACAGCCGGTATAACAATGTGTTTGGACCGGATTGTTTATTCCGGTTTAATAACGGGGTACCCCGGTGAATGTACAAAATAGCAGCATCCCGTAAAATTGAAAAATGAAAAAAATATTAGTTACCGGTTCTTCAGGTTTAATAGGCTCCGAAGTTTGTATGCACTTTGCCGGACAGGGATGGGAGGTAAATGGCGTAGATAATAATCAGCGGGCAGTTTTTTTTGGTTCACAAGGCGACACGCGCTGGAACCAGCACCGGCTGCAACAAACCCTGCCTTCTTTTATACACCATGAACTGGACATACGCAACCGCGAAGCAGTTATAGCACTAATAGATTCGGTAAAACCCGATGCCGTTGTACATACAGCCGCACAACCGAGCCATGACAGGGCGGCCTCTATTCCTTTCGATGATTTTGATACCAATGCAGTGGGTACCCTTAACTTGCTGGAAGCAACACGCAGGTACAGCACGGCCATTCCCTTTGTTCATATGAGTACCAATAAGGTCTATGGCGATGCGCCCAACCGGATCAGGATGAAAGAACTGGCCACCCGCTGGGATTATGATGATACCGCTTATGAAAATGGGATTGCGGAAAATTTTACCATAGATCAAAGCAAACATTCGCTGTTTGGTGCATCCAAGGTAGCAGCCGATGTAATGGTGCAGGAATATGGCCGCTATTTTGATATGCCTACCTGCTGCCTGCGTGGCGGCTGTCTTACTGGCCCCAATCATTCGGGTGTTGAGCTGCACGGCTTTCTCAGTTACCTGGTAAAATGCAATCTCGAAGAAAAAGAATATACCGTATTTGGCTATAAAGGCAAACAGGTGCGTGATAATATTCATTCTTACGATGTAGCGTGTTTCATTGAAGCATTTATTGCCGCTCCCCGTATAGCGGAAGTGTATAACCTGGGCGGTGGCAAGGATAACACCTGTTCGGTACTGGAAGCGTTTGAAATAGCCAAATCCTTCAGCGGTAAACAAATGAAATACCGGTATGATGAAAAAAACAGGGAAGGCGATCATATATGTTACTATAGCGACCTTCGGAAAATGAAATCACACTACCCGCACTGGGAGATAACCAAAACATTACCGGATACAATTAAAGAAATTGTAGATAACCGGAAAACCAGGAGTCATGCTCTGTAACGCAAACCCGGTGATACAGAACGAAATAAATATACCGAACTGATGCGCACCTTTCTTCTTCATTTAATAAATTACCTCACCCGGGAATGGATCATGTTCATCCCTTTTCACGCGGTAAGGATTTTTTTTTTACGTATGCAATTAGCAAAGCTCGGTGAGGGTACAAACTTTCTTATGGGCATTGAAATCAGGGTGCCAAAAAATGTAACAATTGGCGATCACTGTGTAATCAACACACGTGTATTGCTTGATGGCAGAGGTGGACAAATAAGGATTGGCAACAATGTAGATATAGCTCATGAAGCCATCATCTGGACATTAGAACATGACCCACAGGACGATCATTATACCGCAAAGGGAAAAAATGTTGTTATTGATGATTATGTGTGGATAGCTTCCAGGGCAACAATTTTACCAGGGGTTACTATTGGGCGGGGCGCCGTTATTGCGTGTAACAGCGTAGTAACAAAAGATGTTCCGCCTATGGCTATCGCTGCGGGGGTACCTGCAAAAATTATTGGTACACGTACCAGCAAACTTGACTATACTTTATTGCATGCACCCTGGTTTGAATAACACAAAACTATAAGCTGTTATAAATGAAAGGCCGAAAAAAGATCCTTTTTTTACAGGAATTCAGTATGGAAAGAAAGGGCGGAGGCGTAGCAATCATAAAACGATTGATGATGGCCGCGGATAGTTTTAATTACGAGGCAAAGGTTGCATACGACAGAACCGCCAATAAAGGGTTGCCGGCAGAAATGGATGGACAGGCTTCCTTTTACACCTTACCGCGAAATATGCGGCTGGGCATAGGCCGCCTAATAGCAACGCTAACAATATTATCACTGGATTTTTTTTCTTTTGTTTCACTTGTCAGGCTTATTAAACGAGAAGACCCCGATGTCGTTCATATCACAGCCCATGGCGTTTGCTTCCCGATAATGGTAAAAGCAGCCAGGTTTGCCAATAAAGAAATAGTAGTGTCTGTACATGATTTATGGTTCTTTTCTGTGAGGGGTTACATCTCCAGTCGGGTTGCAGAGCGCCTGTTCAGAAAAAGCATAACAGCGGTAAACACACTGTATGTAATATCTCCGGAAATGAGGGATTTTCTCAGCGAAAAATATGGTAAAAAAAACTACCAGGTGGTCCATGATGGAATTTTAACTCCACCGGAAATAAATTATCCAAAACCGGTCATCAATCACATTTCAATCTTTTATGTGGGCCTATTGCATGCCATGCAACTAATAACATTTAACATGCTGGTAGAAGCATTGGGTAGTATTTTATCACACTCATTTACAATCGGTATTTGTTCCGGTACCGAATATATGCCGGATAAAATTTATAATAATATAACCATTACCAATTATGGGTGGGTGGCCGAAGCGAGGGTAAAGGAAATAAGCAAAGACTATTCTTATGGATTATTGCCACTGAGTTTTGATCCGGATGATGAACTATTCTACCGCACAAGCCTGATGACTAAAATCCCTTTTTACACGAGCGTTCTTTTACCAATCATTTGTATTGGCCCTGCATCTGCCAGCGCGGTACGTCTGGTAGAGGAAGAGGAAATCGGGATGGTTTGTGATTCGGGCAGATATGATGACATTTTACTCATGCTGAAAGAAATCGTGCAGCTGACCCCGGAAACCTATGCTCATTATAGAAATAATCTTAAACAATCCGCAGCAACCACATTCAACCTGGAACTAATTACCGGTCGTTTTTATCATAATCTTTTTCCTGCAGTTCAATAACCGTCCTGCAACAGTTTCAAAACTCCGGAGATAAGATCATTTACTATGCTGTTTCATCGCATCACCCAACAGATTAGAAAAAGAAGTGCAGCCGATTTGTGCAGGAAGATCCTTTATTATTTTTCACAAAAAATAGATTGGTTGACAAATCCCTTCAGAAAGCTCCGTGCTTGGGCTTATTTTAAAAATGCCGGTGTAAAGCTGGGCAAAGGAGTCTTGTTAAAAGGTCTATCATACGATATCATCGTCGGAAAGGATCTACAAATTTATGATCATTGCGTCATTGAAATGGTAGGAGACGCGGCAAAGCTTGCAATAGGTCAAGGATGTTTGCTTTCTTACGGCGTTTTGCTTAGTTGTAAAGAAGCAATCACCATTGGAAACGATGTTATGATTGGCGAGTACACGTCTGTCCGGGATGCTTCTCATTCTTATAAAGACCGGGCTAAATCCATGAAAGCCGGGGTCGATATTTCAAGCCCCATTATTATTGCTGATGACGTATGGATTGGCAGAGGATGTATTATAATGGGTGGCACGGTGATAGAAACCGGCGTGGTAGTGGCAGCCAATTCCGTAGTAAAGGGAAGACTGGAGAAATACGGTATTTATGGCGGCACGCCAGCACATCTTATAAAAGAAAGAGGCTAACGGACAAAGATACCCTGTGCTACCTACCGCGGTACAATATTCAATTATTACAACGTAAAAATTCATGACGAGTATCAAATTAAACCTGGGCTGTGGTTCAGTGCGCCCGGAAAGCTGGATAAACACCGATTCGTCTTTAAATGCCAATCTTCAGAAAATACCTTTGATTGGAAAAATCATCACTCGGCCATTTAACAAGGTGGTATATGAAGGCGGTAATATGGTTTATATGAATCTGAATAAACGATGGAAGTATAGCGATAACACGGTGGATATTGTTTATGCATCGCACCTTTTTGAACATCTTTCATTATCTGCGGCCCGTTTATTTTTAGCTGAAAGCTACCGTTGTTTAAAGCCCGGTGGAGTAATTCGCCTGGTAGTACCGGACCTTTATAAAATATGCAAAAAGTATATTTCTGACTATGAATCAGGCATAAAAGATGATACAACCGAATTTATTATGTGGGCGATTAATATGCACCGCGAAGGGCAGTACGGTTCCGATATAGGGTTGATAAAAAAGACCATCCTGGAAGGACAGGGATACCCCCACCAACATAAATTCATGTATGATGAAAAAAGCCTCGGAAAGAAAATGGCCGAAAATGGGTTTACTGGTATACGTTCCCTTAGTTATGGCGTAAGTGAATATATTCCCCAAATAAAGGATGTAGAAGGAACACAGGAATCTTATTTATCTGTTTACCTGGAGGCCTTAAAAAAGAACATTTAAAAGGAATGTCAGGCCGGTTCGGATGAATTGTTAGTCGGGTAGCCTGGCTTTTATAACTGTTTAGTATGCGTAGTGTGACAAACATGCTCATTATCGGATCATTTTCTAAAGGGTCAATTGAAAATTATTATAAGCGCGGACTTGAGAAATGTGGTGTTGCTGTTACCGCCTATGGTGCGGCGGACGAATTTCATGGAGCCATGGCCAAAAGTGATATGAACCGGTTGTTGAATAAAATATCACCGCATTTTTTTTATAAGGGGATTAATAAACGGTTATTAACCTTTATAGCAGGCAAAAATTATGAGGTGATACTGGTATTTAAAGGAATGGAATTATATGAAGAAACAGTGCTGCAATTAAAACGGCATACCACCCTGCTGGTAAACTATAATTGTGATCATCCATTTTCATTTTATTCGACTGGCAGTGGTAATGATAACGTCAGAAATAGCATCAAACAATATGACATTCATTTCAGTTATTCGCGCCGCATCGTAGCCCAGCTACAGCAGGATTTTGGCAGGCATGCATACTGTATTCCATTTGGATATGACAGCCATGTTAAAGCAGATGCGCTGGCTGCTCTTACTGACTATTCCGGGCATTTTTTATTTATAGGCGCATATGATAAACAACGGACCAACTGGCTGGAAAATCTGGCTGTTCCTGATCTTGATATTTATGGGGATACAAAATGGAAAACAAGAAATTTATCCAAACCGTATATTACCCAGGCATATAAACAAAGAGCTTTGTATGACGGTGATTATCTGAATGCTGTCAATCATTCAATGGGCATCATTAACCTGCTTCGGGATCAAAATATAGCGGAAGATTCGCATAACATGCGTACGTTTGAAGTACCTGGCTATGGCGGGTTACTCATTTCACAGCGTACAGCAGAACAAATGATGTTTTTTGAAGAAGATAAAGAAGCTATTTTTTTTGATACAGCCATTGAACTAAAAGACAAATTAACCTTTCTGCGGAAGCACCCGGCAATCGTAAGCGATATAAAGAAAGCCGGATACCAACGGTCAATTGATTCAAAGTACAGTTATGATGAAAGAAGCAGAGAACTACTCGGGTGCCTGGCTCAGCACTTCAATTAATAACCATTCATGAAAATTTCCTTATCTATTCCCCAATACAACCGGATTGGGTATCTTTTGAAGAGTCTTTCGGTAATAGAACTACAGACCTATGAACACATTGAAGTCGTTATTAGTGATGACTGCTCCACAGATGATACAGAACAGCAAATAAAGCAGTTAATGCCGGCTTATAAATACCCGGTAGTGTATAAAAGAAACCAGCGCAACCTGGGATACGATCGGAATTACCGTCAATCGATAGAACTTGCCACCGGTGATTATTGCTTTATACTGGGTAATGATGATACCCTTTCGGAGCCGGGTGCAATTGAATACCTGGCGGGGTTCCTGGAACAAAATAATTTTCCTGATATTGGTGTCTGCAATTTTCATGAACAAGGCGATCCACAAAACGTGTATAAACGTGCTAATACAACGGGTATTTCCGGTACCGGTTATGAAATAGCCATGAAATATTACAGCTGCTTTAGCTTTGTGGCAGGGTTGATCTATAAAAGGGAAACTTTTTTGAAATACAATACCGCTGCGTATGATGGAAGTATTTATGCCCAAATGTACCTTGGGTGCTTCATCATTTCAAAAGGAGGCGTATTTTTTTTAATTGAAAAATCCCTGGTGCTGAAGGATATTTTGCTGGATGGTAACAGGCCCAATAATTACCGCCAGACCCTGGCACAGACCTGGAAGGAATACAAGGTAGTGGACGGCGGGCTGCCCTCCGTCATGAATGTGCTCGTTAACGCGTTCAAAGACGCGGGCGTGTTAACACAGGATGTCATTTACCGTATTCACCGTAAAGTTTACCTCACCACTTATCCTCATTGGCTACTGGATTACAGAGAACAACATGCTTTTCCGGAGGCGGTAGGTCTAAGCAGGGGCGTAAAACCATGGAAGACAAAAACTTTTAAATTATTGTCGGCATGGAACAAGTTTCGCATTAGTTTTATTTACCGTATCACAACCGTGGCAGGACTTTTAACGCCGGTTTTTATTTTCCGGATGGTGCGTGTAAGGCTGTATCATTATATAAAGAAATAATGTTTGGTAAGGCTAAAGCATGTTGACTAAAAAAAATCGGATGCAGGAATATCATGCTAAGAGCCTGGCCTGGTAAATTTCTTGCTGGAGGAAGCTGGGGTTTGGCCTGCATCCATAATAGGCCGGTAAATTGCAATTATTAAAGGAACTGTCTATATGAAAATGAACATGGTGATCGGGTTTTACGCTCACCCCGAATATTATCCACCTACTTTAAATGCGCTTGCCTGTTTATCTTCTGAATTTAACAAGATATATGTTGTTCACAGGAATTATCCATCATTTAACTGGGAGTTCCCCTCTAATGTTGAACTTGTTTCAAACGGACGGCCACTTGCAACACGCGAAATGGAACGCATGTCTGCAGTAAAAAAAGTATTCTTTTTTTTACGTTTTACCACACTGCTGCTGCGGCAAATACGAAATACAGCACCGGATACTGTTTTGTTGTACGACAGCATTGCTGTGCTGGCCTACCGCCTGGGAAAGCCCTTTTTTAAAAAGCCGCGGATACTGTGGTACCACAACCATGATGTAATAGAGCCCGGTTCTGTTAAAAAGTATAGTCTTGGAGGATGGGCTTTGAAGGCGGAGAAATGGATTTTCAACAAACTGGACATCTTTTCACTTCCCGCACTGGAAAGAAAAGACCATTTCCCGATGAGTACTTTGAAAGGCGCATTTTATTTTCTCCCAAATTACCCCTCTTTAAAAATATATAACCAGCATGAAAAGCATGCATTGGACGGACAAATAAAAATTCTATACCAGGGCAGTATTTCGCCGATGCATGGTCTTGAGGAAATAATAGGAATGCTTAAAGAAAAGATAGGTGGAAGGGAAGTCCAGTTGGTTTTAAAAGGATTTATTAACCAGGAGTACCTTGCAAGTTTATATGAATTAGCGGATAAGTACTTTGTTAAGGACCGTTTAATCTATATAGGTCCGGGCGGCTACAGCAGCGTTATAGAAAATGCTGCGCAATGTCATATCGGAATAGGCATTCACAAAAGAACGGATCTCATGAACAGCACACTGGGTACTGCTTCTAATAAAATTTACGAATATGCAGCGTCCGGCATGCCGGTTATTTTGTATGATAATATTCACTTTAAAGATTATTTGGAAAATGCACCCTGGGCCTTTTTTACAGACTGTTCAGACGACTCCCTCTCGCTGATTTTGCACAAGGTGGCGCACAATTATGATTTTTACAGCAATGAAGCAAGACGCGATTTTGAGGAGAAACTTAATTTCGAACATTATTTTGATGCTATAATTGCTGTGCTTCAAACCGGCAGAAAATAAGAATGCAAGAGGCACTTTAACGTGCCCCTGGTTATGGTGTCCCGCAATTTGACGGGAAAATAAAGCATATCCACTTTAAATATTAATCGTCAACGTATGGACCAATTATTTAGAAGCCTTCCTTTATTTAAGGGAAAATCGAGACTGGCAAGATTGTTATTATCCAATGCTGTTAAAAATCAAAAAGATATTGAAATCTCAGGGAGATATCATTGTAAATACCTGTTGCCCAATATTGTTGAAAACGTGGGATTTGATATTTTTATCAATGGACAGTATGAACCGGAAATACATGATTTGCTATTCAGGCTGCTCCCTGAAAATGGATGCTTCCTTGATCTTGGCGCCAATATAGGGTCTACTGTTATACCATTGTGTAAACGCAGGGCAGACATAACCGCTGTAGCAGTAGAAGCTGCGCCATGGGTATTTTCTTATTTGCAGAAGAATATTGCACTAAATGATTTGAAAAACGTGCAGTTAATTAATAATGCATTATTTAACGAAGATGACAGGGAATTAGATTTTTTCAGCCCCATGGAGAAGTTTGGCAAAGGGTCTTTATCCCCTGTTTTTACACAGGAAGGAGTTAAGGTAAAAACCAGGCGCGTAGATACCCTGGTGAACGATTTAAAGCTTTCGAAAGTTGATCTTATTAAAATAGATGTGGAAGGATTTGAATATTTTGTTTTTAAAGGTGCTGAAGATCTTTTGAGTGCTGCTGACGCTCCGCCCATAATTTTTGAATTTGTAGATTGGGCCGAGCAACAGGCAATGGGATTGCAGCCAGGAGCTGCGCAGCAGTTATTGGTGGAGATGGGGTATACCCTCTATGAAATCGCTGGTAGAAGGCTGATAAAACAAGCCAGTTGTTATTCATCCGGTGCGTTCAACCTCCTCGCTTCAAAAACCGGCGTAAATTTTTATTAAGGCTTATTTTATATGCGGCAACTAGTCATTTCTTGCGTTATTGGTGCAATCATATTATTCTCGTTCTTATCAAACTGGCATGGACTGCTGATTGTTACCCTGTTGCTACTATTACTGGGCGCGATTCTTCACAAATTGGGAAAGGGAATTGTTTTACTGGAAGTGACAGCTATTCTTTATGTATTTACCTGCCTCGTCATGCCGCTGGTGGGATATAGATACTATGTATATAATAACACACTTGCAAGACTATATGGAAAATATATGCCGGTAAATGAAGAGACGTATTTCAATTTTGCACTGCCTGCAATTGCTGCTTTTTGCCTCGCGATAACTTTGCCTTCTTTTAAACGTAAATTACCCGACACCGGGTTGGTTATACAGGAAAAATTAACTGCTCTTAAGCAACAATTAAACGGGACGCCTGGCAAGGGATTGCAGATAATGATAGTAGGGGTGCTTGTTTCTGTTTTAGCTAAATTTTTACCGGCTTCTCTTAGTTATTTTGCAGTACTGCTATTCTTTAGTTCTTTTGCCGGCTTATTGTATATACATTTTACTCCTGCTTTCCGGTTTAAAAAATTAGTAACGGTGCTGTTTGTCCTTTTTATTATGTGGAATGCTTTACAATCAGGCATGTTTACCATTGTTGCCTATATGGGCATTACTATTTTCTCTTTCTTCCAGGTAGGTGCGAAAACTTCGATGTTGAAAAAAATATTCCTGATGCTGGTTGGCATTGTCTTTTTCCTGGTTTTACAAAATGTAAAAACTGTATACAGGAAACAGACATTGCAGACTTCTTACCAGGGAAATAAGGTTGAATTGTTCAGCAACCTGTTTTCAAGTAATCTACAAAAGGGGTCTTCATTGCTGAGCCAGAATGCTCTCTTTCCCATTTATAGCCGTACCAACCAGGGGTACAACGTAGCTTTGGT
Source organism: Ferruginibacter sp. (assembly GCA_039916545.1). Classification (GTDB taxonomy): domain Bacteria; phylum Bacteroidota; class Bacteroidia; order Chitinophagales; family Chitinophagaceae; genus Ferruginibacter. The sequence goes on along the minus strand of JBDSLD010000184.1, from coordinate 17,042 downwards.
TATGCGCAGGATGCCACGTGTTCAACCATACGATAATGGTGAACGGCTGCTGACCGTGCTTGCATCTGCCTTTGTGCCACGTTTTCTTTGGTCAGACAAACCGGAATCTGGGGGTAAATTTAACATGGAGTATTACGCGGGTTACCGGATAAAGGGGTGGTCAACAAATGTCGGTACCCTGGGGGAAGCGTATGGAAGTTTCGGCCCTACCGGCGGTATTTTATACATGGTTTTGTTAGGCCTCTTCCTGCGCTGGGTATATTTAAAGGTTTTCATTTTATCGGCCAGGATACCTTTATTAATTTGTTGGTTACCCCTTTTATTTTACGATACAACTTCTTCTTCCGAAACGGATACGCTCCAGATAATAAATTCCATTATAAAATCGGCTTTTTTTATCTGGTTGCTGGTAAAAATAATGCCGCAATGGTTTGGCTTGCAAAAAAAGAACCAGGTCAGCCGTGTCATCTCCAAACCGGCATTGCATGCATAATTGATAGGACGAAATATTTAGCAAGATTAAAATGCGGAGAAAATGGTAATAAAAACGGCCCTGGTTTCAGGTATAACCGGGCAGGATGGCGCCTACCTGGCAAAATTACTGGTAGACAAAGGTTACAAAGTATATGGACTTATAAGATCGTTTACGGGTTCCAGCACCCATCGTTTACAATACCTGGATGTTCGGCAAAAAGTTGAGTTGGTAGAATGCGATTTGCAGGATCTTTCACAGGTAATAAAAATTATACTGGACACCAAACCAACGGAAATTTATAACCTGGCAGCACAAAGCAGTGTATCACTTTCATTTAAGCAACCCATCGGCACTATCCAGTTTAACATAAACTCCGTAGTGAATATATTGGAAGCAGTACGCCTTATTAATCCCGCCATCCGTTTTTACCAGGCATCCACCAGCGAAATGTTTGGAAAAATTGAAGAATTGCCAATCACCGAAGACTCAAAATTGCACCCGCTTAGTCCGTACGCGATTTCAAAGGTGGCCGGGCACCAGATTACCATCAATTACCGTGAGTCTTATGGTTTGTATGCATGTTGCGGCATACTGTTTAATCATGAATCTTATTTGAGGGGTGAAAATTTTATAGTCAAAAAGGCACTCAAATCAGCATTTGATATCCTGCATGGAAAGGTTGAATTTATTGAATTTGGAAACCTTAATGTGAAGCGGGACTTTGGGTATTCCCCTGCCTATATTGAGGTAATGTGGTTAATGCTCCAGCAGGAACTACCCGATGATTTTGTAATCAGCTCCGGCGAATCTGTCTACCTGAGTGACGTTGTCAAATATATTTTCAACAAACTGGGAATTCCGCTATCTGCCATCAAAATTAACCAGGGCTTCTTCAGGCCCACAGATATCGTCGATATTTATGGGTCGAACGAAAAAGCCCGGCGGCTATTAGGCTGGGATTATTCAATGAATTTCTTTCAGGTCCTCGACCTGCTGATTGAAGAGGAAAGGGTTAATTATGGAAAACAATAAAGTGGAAGTTGTATTTTATCAAAGAAAGGCCAGAAATGTGGGCAACTACAGTGTGGAATTTATCTTCGATGATGTAAGAAATCGTCTTAGTAAAAAGATTAAAGCTATTATCGCCTGTTCTGCTTACGAAAGCAATGGGTTTTTCAAGCGGCTGTACAACTGTATTGAAGCTTTTAAACGCCAGGGAGAGATAAATCATATTACCGGTGATATTAATTACCTGGGCCTTTTTTTAAACCGGGATAAGACTATCCATACCATCCTCGATTGCGTATTTATGACGTCGCCACCTGGAATAAAACGCAACGTCCTAAAGTATTTTTGGCTGACTTTACCGGTTAGACGGTCTAGGTTCGTAACGGCCATTTCTACTGCTACAAAAAATGAGATACTCCGACATGTAGCTTGCGAGCCAGATAAAATTGTTGTGATTCCCGTAGCAATTTCAAAAGATTTTGTGCCGCGTCCCAGCCTGTTTAACAAAGAGAAGCCGATTATTTTGCAAATTGGTACGGCACCTAATAAAAATATTCCCCGACTGTTGCAGGCGCTGGAGGGCTTGAATTGTGTGCTGCACATCGTTGGAAAACAAAGCGAAGAATATGAAAAATTACTGCAGACCCACCGGATAGAATATAAGTATCAGTCCGGGTTAAGTAACCAGGAAATGCGCGAGAAATACGCGGAAGCTGATATCGTTACACTTATTTCAACCTATGAGGGTTTTGGTATGCCCATCCTGGAAGCACAGGCAACTGGTCGTCCTGTAATCACCAGTAATATCCTGTCTATGCCTGAAGTGGCTGGTAATGCTGCATGTTTGGTTAACCCGGATGACATAGCAGCGATTAGAGTTGGATTCAACAAAATCATTGAGGATGACGATTTCAGGAATAGTTTGGTTTTGAAAGGTTTTGAGAATATCAAACGGTTTGATCCGGATGAGATAGCTAACCAATATTTATCACTATATCAACATGTAGTGGCTCAATAATTTATGTGTGGAATAGCCGGAATAGTAAATTTTAATCATAGTCCTGTTAACCCTGCTGAAATCCGCCGGGTTACCGACGCCATGGAGCACAGAGGCCCTGACGATGGGAGCTATTTTCATGAGGCCGAATTAGCTTTGGGACACCGACGCCTTGCCATTATAGATTTATCCTCTGCTGCCAACCAGCCATTTACAGATAACAGTGGACGTTATACCATGGTATTCAATGGCGAGATGTATAATTACATGGATGTAAAAGCTGTGCTGCCCGAATACAATTTTAAAACAACCAGTGACACCGAGGTATTGCTGGCAGCATTCGCCAAATGGGGCACGCTTTGCATACGGTTCTTTAAAGGGATGTTTGCCTTTGCCATATGGGACCGGGAACGGAAAGAACTCACCATCATGCGTGACCGTCTCGGAGTAAAGCCATTGTATTATTACGAAAGTGATAGTGTTTTCATTTTTGCCTCAGAAATCAGGGCGATACTCGTCAGTGACGCCGTCAAAAAACAAATTGATCCCCATGCTGTCTCCGAACTGTTGTCTTATCAGTCCATTGGCTATCCGCTAACACCAATAAAAGGTATAAAACAATTAAAAGCGGGGTCTGTTTTGTCATTAAAAAATGGCAAAGTTGAAACACATGTATTCTGGGATATAACGATAGCGGGGAAAGTTTCATTTGATTATGGCGATATAAATGCTGTTCAAATTCATATTCGTGAACTATTAACCAAATCGGTAGCGCAAAGACTGGTAAGTGATGTGCCGGTTGGAGCATTTTTATCAGGGGGGATTGATTCTAGTGCAGTTGTCGGATTAATGGCGGCTGCGGGGAAAGAAGCCCCTAATACATTTACCATTGGCTTTGCAGAAAAAGAATTTGATGAATCCGCTTATGCTGAAATGGTGGCAAAAAAATTCAACACAAAACATACTAATATACTGCTTGAGCCAAATGTATTTCTTGACGAGATGGAAAATGCACTGGATGCTATGGATACGCCCAGCGCCGATGGCATCAATACATATGTTGTGTCAAAAGCAATACGCAATGCGGGGATTACAGTCGCTTTATCGGGAATCGGTGGTGATGAACTATTTGCAGGCTATCCATTCTTTAAACAATTCTTTCAGTTGCAAAAAAGAAAATACCTCTATAAAAACACCGGTTTTTTGCGGGCAATGGGATCTCTTGTATTGTCAGGTGGTTCAAATCGCAGGCATCGAATACAACAAATTGTAAAAGCCCCGTCTCCCGACATACAGTATATGTACCCTGTGTCGCGCCAGATACTTTCACCCGTACTGATTAGAAATCTTACATCTTTTGCTGATTTCTCTATGCCCCAAACTGCTTTATACAAAGAACTGCATAAAAGGCGAAAGCAGATTAATGGCCACCCCTTGCTTAGCCAGGTGTCTATTGCAGAATATTTGGGGTACACCCAACACACACTCCTTAAAGACACTGATCAAATGAGCATGGCCGTTTCGCTGGAAGTGCGCGAACCTTTTTTTGATCATGAATTGATTGAATTTGTCTTATCAGTTCCGGACATATATAAGTATCCCCGGTATCCTAAAAGCTTACTGGTTGAATCATTGAAGCCATTATTGCCCTATGATATAGTCCATCGGAAAAAACAGGGTTTTGTCTTGCCCTGGCAGCATTGGATGAAAAATGAGCTAAGATCATTTTGCGAACAACGGCTTCAAACGTTGGAGAATCGTTCTTTTATCAATGGGCAGGCATTAAATAGCTACTGGAAAAGGTTTTTGAAAGGGGATCCAGGCGTTCGCTGGTCTGAATTATGGCTATTTGTAGTGCTTGAACACTGGATGGAAAAAAATAGTATCAATGAGTAGTAATGTAAACCATGGGGTATATCTTTTCTGTCTGCTTAGCCTATTTTTCATGGTACCGTTATTTGTTAACGCGCAGAACAACATGGAAGAATTTAACGGGCCTTATGATAGCTGGGCCAATATCAAAACGAGGTTCGGTGCAAAAGGAGATGGTATTAAAGACGATACAAGATCATTTCAAAAGGCTTTGGATAGTCTCAGTGATTACACAAAAAATTATAATACGGGACCCAAGGGATATGCTACAATCTATATACCACGTGGAAAATATAAACTTACAGCCACATTGGTGCTGAAAGGGAAAATTGGTATTAAAATAGTCGGAGAAGATCCGGGTAACACAATGTTGCTTTGGAATGGAAATGATAGTGATACGATGTTCTGGGCAAACGGTTCTTCTTATTTCAGCCTGTCGCGGCTTTGCTGGAATACGGGCGGCAGAAAAAACATGGAAGCCATCGGTTTGCATTGGAAGTCTGTGTGGAATGATGCTGATAATCGGAGTTTTGCACCGGAACAAATTGAATTTTCCGACCACATCTTCATGGAAGGATTTGCAAACGGTATTAGCGGAGGGACTTTCCCGGGCGATAAGGGAACAGGAATGAATGAGTCTGAGATAACCATCAGGAGGTGTGTGTTTAATAATTGTACAGGATCAGGGATTCTCATCAGTGGTTTTAATGCACTTGACTACTGGATATGGGATTGCAAGTTCATCAAATGCTATGTGGGGGTGACATCCAATTCAGGTAATTACCATATCTACAAGAGTTATTTTTCGTCATCTCGCTTGTCTGACGTAAATAATACAAACAGTTATTACACGTCGGTAAGATTTTGTTATTCTGAGAACGCGGCTGCCTTTTCTTTAGACAACGGTTCAAGTTCTAATCCTTTCAAACGGATTTTTGAAGGGAATATAGTAGTTGGTATTATCAATGCTGGAATTTACTACGGGCACACCGGCAAAATTACATTGATGGATAACAATTTCAGTGCTGAAAAAGGAAGAACCCCTAAGTTTCTTGAATATGGTAGCTGGAGCCCTTCCCATTTCGACGTACTAGACCTTAACAACATTATAAGCGGCTTTTCCAGTAATTATGTAATTGCAAAACCAAGCCGGGTATTTACAGTAGTACAAACAGCCGCGCAACGGTCAGCCTCCGTTTTAACAACCCGTGCATCGTTTTTAAAGGAGATGGGGACAGTCCCTCCGTACGTGAAACGGGTAGTCTTCAATATTCCGGCTAATGGCTCAAGTAAACAAATCCAGGAAATTATCAATAAAGCCGCGCTGTTAAAAAAGCGCGCAGTAGTACATTTCCCTTACGGAATATATTGGATAACGAAAGCATTAAGTATTCCTGAGAACGCTGACATTACATTGGAAGGCGATGGTTTTTTGTACGCCAGCATTATTAGGAAAGTACCTTCAGCGATATACGTAAATGGTGCAGCACTTAATATCAAGTGTCCAACTACCGTTGTCATGCATGACCTACATTTCGATTTGTCAGGCTCCGAAAATGATGAGGGAAGAGCGATTGCGTTGGTAAACGCAGATCAGCCAGGATCCAGGGTAATTATTGACCAATTATACTGCGACAATGATACTTCTTTCCTTGTTAAGGAATATGACTATACACTTTTTCAAAAAGCCAATTCATTCTTTACTACAGGCAATTATGTGTCGGGTGGAGAAAAGGTTAGAAATGGTACAGGCACTGCAAGGGTTCAAAGCTTTGGGGCGCAATTTGCCAACCTGACGCTAGAGCAAAACGGCAGTTTCACTTCGAGGGATTGCTGGTGGGAAGGACCGGCGCTTGTTCCTATTCATTTAAGGGGAAGTGGAAATTTCGCAGTAGATGGAGCAATGATTGGTCCACGTAAACTTGATAGCAGTATTATTATTTCACTCGGAAGTTTTTCAGGAAAAGTAAGCTTTTTGGACATGTACCTGATAGGCTCAATCGATATAAAAAAGGACAATCCAAATCTTCAATTGATGGCCTGGAATTTGAATTTTTATTATAAAAAACGACCGTTGTCATTTCTTACTGGTGGAGAAACGTACAAAGGATTTTTTGGCGGCATTACCACTCAATGTTTTAGTGGTACCGATCCGGATTGCGCGGCCTTGATGACAACCAGTGACGTAAGCGTCAATATCAAGAACCCAGATATTTTTATGGATGAAATGACAAAGAGTTTAAGAGCGGCCAGACCCATATCTTATAGCGTAAAGCCAGCTGGCATCACAAATTTTTATCTGTCGAGGGTTTCCATAAGTGAGCGTTACAGAACTGGCATTGCTTTTACCAAATAAAAAAACTTGCAGAGAAAGAAAATACTAATATTGGTTGATTGGTTTTATCCCGGGTATAAAGCAGGCGGTCCCATACAATCCTGTCGTAATTTTGTGTCGTCTATGGAGGACAGCTATGAACTTAAAGTTGTTACCTCCGATCGGGACTTGGGCGATGATCAACCCTACTCCGGCGTGGCTATTAACAGCTGGAACCGTTATTCAGCCAGTACAGAAGTGTTTTATGCAGCGGCCTTATCTTCGAAACAATTGCAATCACTGATCCGTGAAACAGCACCTGATTACATTTACATAAACAGCCTTTTCTCATATCGTTTTGCTATTATGCCATTAATGCTGAAACGAATGGGAAAAATCGACGCAAAGATAGTGCTCGCTCCAAGGGGAATGCTTAAACAAAGCGCGTTGAAATATAAGGCCACCAAAAAGAAAATCTTCTTGCGGCTGTTTAGGTTACTGCAAATTCACCACGGGCTACATTTTCATGCTACGGATGCGGCTGAGTTGACGGATATCATTAACAAAATGGGAAAAAGCGCCATCGCAACGTTGATACCTAATTTCCCCGGCGTGCAGCAAACATTCAGAGAGCCATTAAAAAAAAGCCAGGGTGCTTTGGCAGTGATTTTTGTAGGACGTATACATGCAATTAAAAACCTTGCTTATATATTGGCCTGCCTGCAGCCTGTTACGGCCATCGTAAACTTTACGATTGTAGCAGCAGTTGAGGATGAGCAATACTGGCAGCGCTGTAAGCATATTATTGAGAAACTCCCTCGCAACATCAGTGTACACATGAAAAATGATGTGCCACACCACAACATGGAATCCCTCTTGCAGCAGCATGATCTTTTTGTATTACCTACCAAGGGAGAGAATTTTGGCCATGCTATTTTTGAATCGCTTGCCGCAGGAAGACCGGTCCTAATCAGCGATCAAACTCCCTGGACAAACCTGGCTTCACACAAAGCTGGCTGGGATATCCCGTTGAATACGCCGGAAATATTTACAGAAGTTATGGAAACAGTTGCCGCGATGACAGAAAAAGAACATCTCTTGTGGTGCAAAGGGGCCTGGACTTACTGTCATGATTTTATTGAACAATCAAAAATTAAAGAACAGTATATAAAACTTTTCAGCTAGATGTATATTTTAGGAATCAACGCATATCACGCCGACTCATCTGCAGCCATATTTAAGGATGGGGAGATGATTGCTGCAACGGAAGAAGAACGGTTCACCCGCATTAAACATTGGGCAGGATTTCCATCGCTCGCGATACATTTCTGTTTGAAAGAAGCCGGCATTGGCCTGGCTGAAGTTGACTACATTACAATTGGAAGGGATCCCAAAGCTAAGTTCATGAACAAGTTGAACTACCTGCGGAAAAATCCATCGTTGGTATTTGGCGCAATTAAAAGGTATAAAAACAGCAAAGAAGTTACCAGCCTCGAAACTGAATTTGCCAGGATTGATCCTTCTGTTCCATATCCTTCGTTGAAAGATAAAATTAAAAACATTGAGCATCACCGCAGCCACCTGGCATCGGCTTTTTTCGCTTCGCCCTTTGAAGAATCGGCGATTTTGTCAATCGATGGGTCCGGCGATTTTACAACAACAATGATTGCTGTTGGCAGGGGAAATAAAATAGAAGTTTTAGACAGTGTTGATTTCCCGGTCTCCTGTGGATTGTTTTATACAGCTTTCACGCAATTTCTGGGCTTTCCGCATTACGGAGACGAATACAAAGTGATGGGACTGGCGCCCTACGGCGAGGCAAAATACACTGACAAGGTAAAAAAGGTACTTCAGTTTTTACCCAATGGCCTGTATACCTGGAACGAGGAATACTTTGTGCAGCCAACCAAAGCTGGCTTTAAATATGAGAATAATATTCCTTTTGTGGGCAACCTCTATTCAAAAAAGTTTACTGAATTATTCGGTAAGCCCAGGCAGGCGAATGAAGAATTATCTCAATACCATAAAGACCTGGCTACCTCCGTACAACGGGTTACCGAAGAACTTATCTTTTATATTTTGAAGCATTTGAAAGAGCGGACAGGTATGAAGAATATCTGTATAGCTGGCGGCGTAGCGCAAAATTCTGTGGCCAATGGTAAAGTAGCAGACGCAACAGGTTTTGAAGGCGTTTATATTCCTTCCGCCGGTCATGACGCGGGCATCTCAATGGGTTCAGCACTGTACCAATACAATCATGTGTTGGATCAGCCAAGGGCAAAACCCATCTACAGCGCCTATACTGGTAGCAAGTTTTCAAATGAAGAAATTGAAACATTCCTGCAGTCGAAGAATATTAATTATCGTCGACTGGAGGATGAGGAACTCTATGACGTAGTTACCAGTAAACTAATAGAGCCTGGGGTGGTAGGGTGGTTCAACGGGCGGGCGGAATTTGGTCCGCGTGCATTGGGAGCAAGGTCAATTATTGCAGATCCGCGTAATCCACGGGCCAAAGATCTTTTGAATTCAAAAATAAAGCGCAGGGAAAGTTTCCGGCCTTTTGCACCTTCTATCCTAAAAGAATATTCAGGAGATTACTTTACCAGGACCGATGCAGTGCCTTTTATGGAAAAAGTTTTTCCTATAAAGCCGGAGAAACGTGCAGAAATACCGGCGGTAACGCATGTAGACGGCACGGGGAGATTGCAGACAGTAGATAAAGATATTTCCCCGATGTATTATGCCCTGATAGATGCATTCCGTAAAAAAACAGGTGTGCCCATTCTGCTCAACACTTCTTTTAACGAAAACGAACCCATTGTAAATACGCCGGCAGAAGCGCTGGATTGTTTTTTAAGAACCCAAATGGATATGTTGGTACTGGAAAATTGTGTTATTGAACGGAAATAGCAACCTGCATGAAAGTTTCCATTATAACCGTTACCTATAACAGCGCCGCAACGCTGGCACATACCCTTGAAACGGTAAACAACCAGGATTATGCTGATATAGAACATATATTGGTGGATGGCGGTTCATCAGATGCAACGGTGTCAATTATTCAGTCTTACCCGCATGTGGCCAAATGGGTATCTGAAAAAGATTATGGTTTGTACGACGCTATTAACAAAGGCATACAAATGGCAACCGGCGATGTGATTGGCATTCTTAATTCTGATGATTTCTTCCCCGGTAACCATATTGTTTCACTGATCGTTAAATCATTTGAAGATAATAATGTTGATGCCGTGTATGGCGATATAGCATTTGTGCGTCCAGGCCGGCTGAACAAGATAATTAGATTATATTCTTCTCACAAATTTACTCCCCGCCGGTTTGCTTTTGGATATATGCCGGCACACCCATCTTTCTATGTACGGAGAAACTGCTACGTAGAACTTGGCATGTACCAGCATGATTATAAGATTGCGGCCGACTACGAACTACTGATGCGGTTTATATACAGGCATGGCATCAGTCACGCTTATATACCTGCAATATTGGTTTACATGCGTACTGGTGGTGTAAGTAACAAAAACGTATTCAGCAGATATACACTTAACAAGGAAATCATTAGGGCATGTAAAGCGAATGGTGTAAACACAAATATGGCGGTACTCTCGCTTAAATATATTAATAAAGTATTTGAATACATCAGACCTGCACTGGGGGCCGGTAGAAAATCTTGAAGAAAACTGCTATTACCGGTGCAACCGGATTTGTTGGTAAAAGACTGGTGAAATATAACCAGCATATTTTTGAACAGCAGATACTCGATCTAAGAAATAATAAGGTTGGTAATATTGATCTGCATGAAATCGATGCCGTGATTCACCTGGCTGGCAAGGCGCATGAAATGAACCTCATCCCAGACAACGTTTATTTCGATGTAAATTATGAACTCACCAGGCAACTTGCCGATAAGGCAAAGGCCCAGGGTGTGTTGCAATTCGTGTACATTAGTTCGGTGAAGGTATACGGAAACGAGGTTCCCGAGATACTCGATGAGCAATCGGCCTGCATACCAACCGATGCGTATGGGAGCAGTAAATTAAAGGCGGAGCAATACCTGCAATCTATACAAACAGATACCTTCCAAGTTGCCATCGTGCGACCGCCGCTGGTATATGGGCCGGGTGTTAAAGGCAATATGATCCGACTGATGCAACTGGCCGATAAAAATATACCACTGCCTTTCGGCAATATTAAAAATGCGAGGAGTATGGTTTTTGTAGACAATCTCATTGCACTGATCAACAAAATTGTAGAACAAAAAGCAGCCGGCGTGTTTATCGCCGGAGATGCTGCCCCAATTAGTACCAGCCAGCTATTGTGGTACATCAAGTCAGGATTAGGCAGGAAGCCCCACCTCTTAAGCGTTCCTTTAATCGTACGAAAAGTTTTGATGAAAGTTAGACCAGCCCTGTATTTGCGACTTTTTGGATCCTTCGTCGTTGATAATAGGATTACCAACGATAAACTTGACTTTATTCCTCCATATTCTACTCAATTTGGAATTGAACAAATGGCAAAATGGTTTAAAATATCAATTAAATAAAAAAATAAAAATAAATGACGATTTACCAGGATTTGGTAGAGAAAAAAGCCAGTATCGCAGTGATTGGACTGGGATATGTTGGATTACCTATTGCACTTGAATTTGCCAAAAGCCTTTCTGTAATCGGATTTGATATTAATAAGAAGCGTGTTGATATGATGCAGCAGGGAATTGACCCCAGTAAAGAGCTGGACGCCGATGCCTTTAAGAACAGGAGTATCATTTTCACCGATGATATCAACGAGCTGGAAAAAGCCCGCTTCTTTATTGTGGCAGTGCCAACACCTGTAAATGATCACAAAGTACCCGACCTGACACCAGTGCTGAAAGCGTCTGAAACACTTGGCAAAGTTGTTAAGAAAGGTGATTATATAGTTTTTGAATCCACTGTATATCCAGGCTGTACAGAAGATGATTGCCTGCCCGTGATAGAGAAACTATCAGGCCTCAAGGCAGGATCAGATTTTAAGATTGGATATTCGCCCGAGCGCATTAACCCGGGCGATAAAGTACATACTTTGACTAATACCATAAAGATTGTATCCGGTTGTGACGCTGTATCGTTGGATGAGATCGCTAAAACATATGAACTGGTTGTAAAGGCAGGGGTTCACCGGGCGCCTAACATAAAAGTTGCAGAAGCAGGCAAAATTATAGAAAATACCCAGCGGGATTTAAACATCTCACTGATGAATGAACTGTCTATTATCTTCGATAAAATAGGTATCAACACATATGATGTTATTGAAGCCGCTGGTACCAAATGGAATTTCATGAAATATTATCCTGGCCTGGTAGGGGGTCATTGTATTGGTGTTGACCCTTACTATTTAACATACAAGGCCCAGCAATTGGGATACAATTCTAAAGTAATTGCCGCGGGGCGCTTTGTCAATGATGACATGCCACGCTATGTTTCCAGGAAGGTGGTACAGCACATTATTAAAAACGCTGCCAATGCTGCGCAGGCAAAAGTGCTGGTCCTTGGTGCTACGTTTAAAGAAAATGTAAGCGACATCAGGAATTCCAAAGTGGCCGATATGGTTAAAGATCTCCTGGATTATTCATTACATGTTGATTTTGTGGATTATTATGCAGACGCAGCCGAAGTAAAACATGAGTACGGGTTGGATACCTCGGCAAGTATTGGCAGCAACTACGATGCTGTTATTCTTGCAGTAGCGCATGATGAATATAAAAACTTTACAGAGGAATATCTTTTAAGTATTACGCGGAAAAATGCCCTTTTTGCGGACCTGAAAGGACTCTACCGTAATAAAATATCAAAACTCGTTTACTGGAGTTTGTAAAGTAAGAATTGTAACATGTATTTAATAAATCACTTCATTTGCGAGGTGTAATATTTACCTATGAACGCTCATTCTTTTTTTAACATAGAACATTTTATCGGCGAAGCCATTACCGGCAGGCGTACAAGTCTTTTGGAAAAAGACCTTACAGATCATCATGACACACTTAACAAAGAAATAAATAACAAGGCGGTTCTGGTAATTGGCGGCGCAGGAACAATCGGTTCTTCTTTTATTAAAGCTTTGCTCAGGTATAAGCCCAAAAAACTGGTGGTGGTCGATATTAATGAAAACGGCCTCACAGAGCTTGTTAGAGATTGCCGCAGCCGTACCGACATTACGTTGCCGGGGGATTTCAAATCGTACCCGGTTAATTTTGGCGATGCAGTTTTTACCAAAATTTTTAAACAGGATGCACCTTTTGATATAGTTGCCAACTTTGCAGCGCACAAACATGTAAGAAGTGAAAAAGATGCCCTTTCCATTGAGGCAATGATTGAAAACAACGTACTAAAGGCGAAGAAATTATTGGATTTGTTGCTGGCATATCCGCCGCAGCATTTCTTTTGCGTTTCTACTGATAAAGCTGCCAACCCCGTAAATATCATGGGGGCCAGTAAAAAATTAATGGAGGAAGTAATTCTTGCCTATTCAAATGATCTGCCGATTACAACGGCGCGGTTTGCCAATGTTGCTTTTTCAAATGGCAGCCTGCTGGCAGGTTTTATTGAAAGAGTAATGAAGCAACAGCCGCTATCCAGTCCTTCCGACGTGAAGCGATTTTTTGTATCTCCGCAGGAGTCAGGCGAAATTTGTCTGCTGGCTTGTATTGTGGGTAGATCGGGCGAGATTTTTTTTCCGCGGCTGCATGCCGAAAGTGACATGGTTAACTTTGCAGACATTGCCAAACTGTTTATAAAGCAACTGGGGTTTGAGCCTGATATTTGTGCAGATGAAAACGAAGCAAGGCGTAAGTCCGTTAATCCCGTCGCCGGCACGTACCCGGTTTATTTTTTCGAAAGCGAAACCTCGGGTGAAAAATTGTACGAGGAATTTTATACAGACAAAGAAGAACTGGATTTCAATAAATTTTCCGCACTGGGTGTTATTATGAATGCGCCGCGCAGAAAAAAAGAAGAACTGGATAGCATTATACAGGAAGTTGAAAGCATGTTTGCTTCGGATGTATCTAAAGAAGACATTGTATGTTTACTTAATAAATTATTGCCGGATTTTAAGCATATAGAGACTGGCATCAGCCTCGATCAAAAAATGTAACCATGTATCCTGTTGTAAAGCGTTTCTTTGATATTGTAGTGTCGCTGGCCATTTTGATTTTGCTGTCGCCACTACTTGTTCCCATTATCATTTTGCTGCGTTTCTCCGGTGAAGGATTTGTATTCTATTACCAACGCCGGTTGGGATACAAAAACAAGTACTTTAACATCATTAAGTTCGCTACCATGTTAAAGAATAGCCCAAATATGGGTACCGGGTCAATTACCCTGCGCAATGATCCAAGGCTGCTGCCCATGGGTAAATTTCTAAGAAAATCCAAGATCAACGAGCTGCCCCAAATACTGAATGTGCTGAGGGGCGATATGAGCCTGGTAGGCCCACGCCCGCTTGTTGATAAAACGTTTACGGCCTACCCGGACACATTGCGTTATAAAGTATACGATAGTGTTCCTGGAATAACGGGTATCGGTTCCGTTGTTTTTAGGGACGAGGAAGGTCTTATCTCGGCCACCACCATGCCGCCCCATGAGTTTTATGAAAAATATGTTGCCCCCTACAAAGGCAATCTGGAAATCTGGTACAACGAGCACAAAAGTTTCCTGGTTGATACGAAAATTTTATTTTTAACCGCATGGGCCATTATTTTTCCTGCCACTAAGCTGATGAATAATTTTTTCCCCAACCTGCCACAACGGTCACTCACTAGCGAAACAATTCAGGAATAAGAAGAGGCTGATTGCTAAAACAAGGAGTAGCATCTTTTGGTTGGCAACTTAACCGCCAGCATTGGTCTTTGCTTACCGCTGAAAGTTAAATTTAGAATATTTGTATTTTGCGGCGGAATATCTAATTAGCTGATGCTGACGGTTATGGGTACGGTCGCAAACGCGGCGATCAATTTGTGGCTTCCCGGTTTCATGCAGAGAAACCGCCTACTACTGCTTTTAAACGAGGGAAACCACTTGACTCATTTTATTTACGTTCTCACCATAAGAAGTATCATAGTATAAGACCTCCGTAAATTCAGCTATTCAAACCTAGTATGTTTTCAATCTTTAGAAGAAAATACCCCGCGCTGCCGGTTGATCTCAGCGGCCTTAAAACCGACATGCATGCACATTTGTTGCCAGGCATCGACGATGGGTCACCCGATACGATGGTTTCGGGTGAATTAAAAAGGGGGCTGGAAGATCTCGGTTACAGCCAGTTTATTGTTACCCCCCATGTAATGTGGGACATGTACAAAAACACTCCTGCAAGCATAGCTGCCGCGGTGAACAGCCTGCAGCAGGCAAATGGCCATACCAACCTGCGCGCCGCCGCAGAATATTTTATGGATGATCATTTTGATCAATTGCTTGATAAGGACGAACCGCTGCTCACCATCACCGGCAAAAAAGTACTCGTTGAATTTTCCTTTGTATCAGCACCGCTCGATCTGAAGGACCAGTTATTTAAACTCCAGATAAAAGGATATGAACCCGTACTGGCGCATCCCGAGCGCTATACTTACCTCGCAGCAAATAAATCAATGTTCAACGATTTGAAAAGTATGGGTTGCCTGTTCCAGCTCAACCTTCTTTCGCTCACCGGGTACTATGGCAAAACCGCGCAGGAACTTGCCACCTGGCTCATTTCAAAAAATTATATCGATTTCGCAGGTACTGATTTGCATCATCACCGCCACCTGGAGGCCCTGCGTTCCGGCAAAAACATTATGCCGGTACTGTTGCAGTTACTCAGTAGCGGTCGCTTACTCAATTCATCACTTACCTTATAGTTTAGCCTGCCGCCATGATTTTTGATCTCAAAGGAATCTACAAAGGCAAAATTACCAGCCGCGCATACTGGAGCCTTTAAATCTTCTTGAATTTGTGGTACTGCGGTACAATAATCTGCACCGAGCCGCTTTTGCAGGTGCCAAAACTGCAGCTTTTTTCTCTTCGCAACACACCGTGTCACTCCCGCCAACGATTTGTTCCCGCACACTTTTATTTTAACTTTTCCTTTATTCTTGTTTAACCGGCCTTGAGGCCTCATTTAAATAGCGCCCCTCTAAACATTTGCCGGATAAAACTGTTTTAAAGACATGAATGCGTTCACCATTAAGGATCTTGAGAATTTATCCGGCATTAAAGCTCATACTATCCGCATCTGGGAGCAACGCTACGCTTTTATAAAACCCCAGCGTACACAAACAAATATCCGCTATTATACCAACGACGAATTAAAGAAAATACTGAATATCTCCCTCCTGAATAAATACGGGTTCAAGATTTCGCATATCAATAAAATGAGTGCCGCGGAGATCAATGAAAAAATTGTTGCCCTTTCCAACCTGCAGGCGCAACAGGAGCGCATCGTCAATGATATGATCCAGTTTATGGTGGACATGAAAATAGATAGTTTTGAAGATACGCTCGACAAATACATCGCTGCACGCGGGTTCGATAAGGCCATAACGCAGGTGATATTTCCATTCCTGGAACGCATCGGAATTCTATGGATAACCGATCACATCAATCCTGCACAGGAACACCTGGTCACCAATATCATCCGGCAGAAAATCATCGCGGGTATTGAAACCGTTTTCACCCATATCAGTACCAATAAGCTGGTATTGCTGTTTCTTCCGGAGGGCGAACACCACGAACTAGGCCTCCTTTACATCTGTTATCTCCTCAAGGCACGCGGCATTAAAACCCTTTACCTCGGCGCCAACGTGCCCGTGAGCGATCTCGAGTTTGTTGCCAAATTTAAAAAACCCGATTACGTTTATACCCACATTACTTCTGCTGCCGGTAATTTCAATTTTGAAAAATTTCTTACACAACTGGGCACCCGCCTGGAAACTGTTCCGGTCGTAATTTCCGGCCATTTGACCTCCACTTACAAAAAACAGCCTCCGCCAACAATCAACTTTAAAACGTCCTTACAGGAAGTCATCGACTATATAGCGGTGATTTAAATGAAGCTCTGGTAAGCTGCTCTTTGTTGGAGCAGTGATCCTTGGATCCGGCTCAGGCCGCCGGGGCCGCGTCGATGCCGCCGTTGGTGTTGTGCGTGGTCCTGTGGCGAATGCATCACCAGCGGCAGCGTATTACTTTTAACGCTTAGGTTTCCATCCACGCAGTTTGTTGGTGGGGCCCGGGCGCTGGCCTGCGCACAACAGCAACAAAGGCGGAATTATATGAAATCTGCTGCGCGGTTCGGCTCAGGCCGCCGGGGCCTCGCCGCTGCAACGGCGCTGCACCCGCTTCTTTGCT
>JBDSLD010000183.1:0-8577 GCA_039916545.1 Ferruginibacter sp. | reverse complement strand
AGTTAGGCAAAAGGTTTTCTGACACTACAATTATGATGCATGAAGCTATTGCCAGCAAAGCAGGACTTACAGGAACCGACCACAAGTACCTGAATTTCTTGATCGAAAAAGGTCCGATGACTGCGGGTGAGCTGGCTAACTTATGCGGATTAACCACAGGTGCAGTTACCGGCGTAATAGATCGGCTTGAAAAAAGAAAACTCGTTAAACGGGAATTTGTAAAAAATGACAGGCGAAAGGTAATTATTGCACCAAACTTGGAAAATGTGACAAAGGTGCTAGGCCCCCCTTTTAAATCATTAAAAGAAAAAGTGTTAAACCTGGTTTCATTGTTAACAGAAAGTGAAAAACTTATTATTGAAAAATACCTTAACGACGCAATTTTTTTAATGGAAGAGGTTACATCCGAACTTGAGAATCCAATAAATTTTAAAAATCAATAAATTATAATCACCACGATGAACATAGCTTTTTTAATTATACTAATAATAGTAGGCATAGCCCTGGTTGTGTTACTTATTGCAGCTTTTATTAAACGCGATTATGCTGTAGAGAAGCAAATAACCATTAACAAACCTGCCCGTGAAGTTTTTGAATATGTGCGTTATTTGAAGAATATGGAATGCTATAATAAGTGGGTTATGACAGACCCTTCTGCAAAAAAAACCTACCAAGGTAACGACGGAACCGTAGGAGCGGTTTACATATGGGACAGCACTAATAAACAGGTAGGTGCAGGTGAGCAAGTTATCAGCAAGTTAAAAGATGGCGAGCGGATGGAGATGCATACTACCTTTTTTCGCCCTTTCGAAGGCAAAGCGAAATCTTATATTACAACAAGTGCTGTGGGGCCGGATATAACATTAGTTACCTGGGGTTTTGCAAGTAAAATGGCTTATCCGATGAATTTTATATTACTTTTTATCAATCTGGGAGAAGTGCTTGGAAAGGATATTAAAGAAAGTTTAGAAAACCTTAAACAAGCGTTAGAAATATAATAAGGCAAGCAATGAATCATAGTGACCTGAGCAGCATTTCAAATGAGTATCTAAACCGTGCCGCACTTTATCTGATTATAACTACACTGGCTTATTTTCTGATAAATGGGGCCCAGTTATTTGAAACAATAGTTTTTGTACCCGAGTGGACATCCAAACCGCCTTTTTCTTTATCTGCGTTACAGGGGCCATATTCACCGGATCTAAAAACATTTTGGATCGTAGCACATAGCATCCATGAACTTACCTTTATAGCAGCTATTATCTTTTGCTGGCAGCTTCCGCAGATAAGACTTACACTGATCGTCATTTTTGTGCTGCACTTTATTGTGCGAGTGTGGACGATAGGATACTTTGCGCCAAATATAATGGCTTTTCAAAAAGCAGATACTAGTTTAGTTTCTCCTGAGATACAAGCTGCTGTAAAACGGTGGCGAAACCTTAATTATGTCCGGGTGGCGGCGTTTGTGATCCTGTCTATTTGGACTGTTGTGGTTGCAGCTAAAGTATGGCGCATTTCATTGCAGAATTAATTTAACAAATAGACACTTGCTTATAGAACTGCGATTAAATGTAATTACGCCTAAATATCTATAACACTTAACTAGTCTTCTAATAGAATTCTGCTGGATTGTATCTATTGGATATTGTAACTTTACCAAAAATTTAAAAAATATAAGCACAAAAAAAACCCCGCAGACATGCGGGGGTTTACTCCCCAGACTGGACATAATTCGAACCACCTGGTAGGTTCGATTCTCCAAGGGCAACTTCAAAAATCTCTACTGCGGTGTAAGTATCTTATAATGATATATCTTCCCCTCTGCAAATAATTTCGCCACAAAAAAATGATCTGTAGCTTGTATAACCGTGCTTAGATCGATAATTTTTGTGATCTTTCCGTTCCCTTCAATACTATAAACTTCACGTCCTGTCAGGCTGAAAATCTTTACCTCAAATTTCTCATCGGTATGGATATCGGCCTCCAGCGTAAACCGGCCGTTTGACGGATTAGGATAAACGGAGAAAATTAATCCAGGAGTCGATTTTTTATTAGTAGTCGCCATAGGCTCATTCGCAATTTCGGCAACCCTTGCTTCACCGTTTAAATTGTAAAGCAGAAAATACGAGTTAGGACTGGCTAATGAACCCAGTTCTACTCGCGCACCGCTTGCCGTTGAGCCATCTTTAATTGAAGCTCCTAAGCCGGGATTTTTGCCCGGTTTTATTTGATACACAGGATTTGACCCTACCTGCGTAATTTTCCATTTCTGCGATATGTTGGAGCTTGGAGACTGTAATGATAGTGATGAGCCTGAAGTTGCCGCACCCGCATCAAGCGCTTTGCCGTTAGTTGCATTTACAATGCTGTACTCACTATTACCAATGCTGGTGATCATCCATTTCATGTCTTCAGTAGCTTTGGGGCCAAATTGTGCATTGCCAATAGATTTGCTAATGCTTTTAATACCTGTAATGTATGAACTTATCTCGTAGGTACCGCTGGTTATAGCACCTTTTTCCCATTCCATTAGACCTATTGTAAACGAACGGCCGAAATTACAATATGGGGTGGCAGCAGTTGTAGTTTTTGTGGCCAGCATGGTAAGTGTTACGGTGTGTTTGCCTTGTGTTAAACCGGTAAAGCTTTTCTCCCAATACTGGTTGATAGCGCCTGACTTATATTCATCAATAATACCAAATAAGGCACCATCAATATTTACTGAAAACTGGCCACCATCCCAATACTTAGCACCACTTAGCTTTAAGCCGGCGCCATAAAAGGTAAACGTAATGGCATTGCCCGGTTTGTTTGTCGTGATACTGGAAGTGCCCGCAAAACCCCACCAGCGGGCCGGATCGCCTGTGGTTTTAAAGTTCCGCATGGGGATAGCGTTAGCATGAACAGTATCAAGGTATACAATGTAAGGTTCGCCTGCTCTGTAACTGTAAAAAGGCTGTACCATTTGCCCGGGAAGGTTGGTCGAGTTAAAAACGAGCGCCTGCCCCAAAACAGGTGTCAAATTTGAACCCGCTGGAGTTTGATACATTGTTGCAGGATAATGTGTGCCATCGGTAACCTTTGCCGCCATTACCACAGGGCCGTAAGTTAAAGCAACCGGGTATTCGGTAAGTAAGTTTACCCTTTTCAGTGCAAAGTTCATCGGGTATGATAGTTTAATCTTATCGCCATTAGCCCACGCGCGGCTTATCGGGTACCAGCCATCGGCAACAGCGGGAGTTGCTATGCTTTTGCCATTTATACTAAATTCAGCTTTACCGGTTAGCCATTCAGGTTTCCTGAAATACATGGTAAAAGCTTTCATGGGTGTGCCCGCTACAGTAAAAATAACATCAGGGCTTTCGGGATAGGTGGTGGTTTGCGTTAGGATAATACCGTTAAAGTTAACGTTAGACGGCACATACAGGTTAACATATAAGCCACTATTATTTAGCTTCCTAAAATATATCATGTTAACATATTCGGCAATTGCCTGGGGACGCGTACCACTGCAGCATGGCCATTGTTCATCCGGTCCGGGTAAATTTTCTTTTACCCCATCGTGCGCTTTATAATCCGAACAGTACATAACCCTGCCGTCAGGCGACATGGGGATACTGGCGCCAATGCCATTATATATCAGCTTTTCTATCCAATCACCATACCGGCCATCGCCTGTAATGGCAACCAGGTATTCACTCATCTTAAATGCCGCCCACGAGCCGCATTGTGTTTCAAAGTGTTTTTTCGTCTCGGGCATTATGGCTGCCAGGGCTTTTGCATTAGGTTGTAACGCCTCGTTAGGACCATATCCCCCGGTAACATAGTTTTGCTTTTCCATGAAATAGTTATAGCAATTTACCAGGGCGGTTTTGTATGCAGGGTCGTTTTTTACCAGGAAAGCCGCGCCTGCGCCCGACATGGTATTTAAGTGGCTGTATGCATGGTAGAATACCCCGGGGCGGGCCACAAAAGGGTCTGTATTGTTTTTATAATAGTTCCAGTATTCGGTATATTCCCATACCCCGGCAAAATTTTTATAATTTATATTGTTGGTTGCCATGTAGGCACGGTATAAATTTTCAGACAACGTGTACCACTCGCCGCCGCCGGCATAAGGGCGCGACCTGTCCAGCCGGGCTACAGCCCAGTCGGTTATTTTACTCAAATGGTTTAATGCGTCGGCGTTGCCGCCAAACACGTAGGCATCTACTAAAGCCCCAACCATTTTATCATATACATAATGACTGAAGCCGCTATTGTTGGTGTAAAAGAAATAACCCTCTCCGCGCGGCGAACCCGGTCCGTCAATAGTGGTCGACCATTGTTGTACTAAGTAGTCTGCTTTAGTTTTGCAGGCTATATCACCCGTAGCGGCATACAAGCGGTACAGACCGGAAACAAATTGCCCGAAAGGATTGAATATATCTTTTGAATACCACCCGCCCATCTCTGACGCGCCATTATCAATACCCTTTCTTAACAGGAATCCTTTTAACAGCGAAGCGTCATTAATGCCCAGGTAAAATGTTTTTACTTCGTTCAGCTGATCAAGCAAACGGCCCTGATTAAGGCGTACAGCATTTTGCGGCATGGGTGCAATGGCTGGTATGCCGGTTATTTGGGCTTTGCTGTATTTGATGAACATCAGCAGTAAGAAGAAAGCGAGCAATTTTAACTTCACAGATGAATAAATTAAGCCAATAAAAGTAACAGGTTAAGGTATATAAGTGGCAATCAAATATAAGAGATTAGGATAAGAAGAACTTTAATAATCAAGATTAAATAGTGCTGTGTTTACTAATGCTATTTCAAACTTTTGGATTACAAATTGGGATATAGAAATATTTTTGAATCCCGATTAAAGGGGTTACTTCAAACTGTCCAAAGCTGTTCAGATAGCTATCGGTGTTTACCTCACAACCTAAAGTCAAAATATAACGCACAAAAAAAGCCCCGCAGACATACGGGCCTTGGCCTTGATGTATACGGCGAAATGACATGTGACAAATATTAGAACATCAAGTATTTCTAAGTATAGGAAATTTCCAATTCCTTATGTAGTTTTAGCCACTGTCCGGCTGGTTGTCGTGATCAAACTTTGAACGACTAACAAACGCCCCCTTTACACCCCAAACTAAGTATAATCCTTCACCCATATTTTCTATGATCAATAATCCTATGATCCCCATATTTGATATTCATTGTCATCCGGCACTAAAAGTTTATCTGTGCAACGCTCAATTTGAAAAGGCGCATCGCCCAACGTCGGATTATATCCCGGGCGGCATGCATGTCGATCTGCCCGGACTGGAAGCAGGGGGAGTGAAATTTCTTTTTGCGACACATTATGTACCGGAAGCGGGCATGAAGTATATGAAAAATTCAGCGTGGCTATTCCGGGTGCTGCGGTGGGCGGGATTGAAGATCACGCATAGATTTGAGCCCGATGAAGGGCCTAACTGTTTTGAGAAGGCGTTGGAAAGTATACGGAACTTCAATGAACAGGTAATAACTGCACACAAAAATTTTAATGTGGCCTTAGTCAAAAACCTGGCAGAGTTTGAAAATGCCTGCGACCATGAAAAAATCATTTTAATGCACGGCTTAGAGGGCGGGCACCACCTTGGTAAATCGCTTAAGGATGAGGAATATATTGCCAACCTGGTGAAATTAAAACAGGAAGGTGTTTGTATTATAACGCTCGCGCATTTCTTTCCGAATGCACTTTGTGGATCAGCCGGAGGAATACCGCCTAAGGAGTCCAGCTTGATCGGTTATGAACGTCCGGCACCCAGCGGCCTGACTAATGCGGGAAGGCTGGTTGTGGAATGGTGCCAGGAAAATGGAATGATCATAGACCTGGTTCATGCAACCATACAAGCCCGGTATGAAGTCTATGACATCCTTGACGAGCGAAAACAAGCCGGTAAAACAATACGGCCTGTGGTTTTTTCACACACCGGGGTAAGGGTAATGGTTATCCCGGAAATGATCAACGAAGAGGATCTTTTAGTACTACCGGATACAGCGGAATTGCTGAAAATCCAATCTTATGGTGGTGTTTTGGGTATGATTTTGATGAACTACTGGCAAAATGGCGACGCACACCAAGACAGTATGCTGATAAGTGATGTAGGGATAGAACCGGTAATTAATACGATGCTGCACATAAAGGAACTTATGGGTACCGTTGATCACATCGCGATCGGAACAGATCTTGACGGCTTTACGCATGTGCCTTCTGATACAAGGCATGTCCGCTACATAGATAACCTGCGGCAGGCTATTATTAAAGCCTTCGGCGAAGCTGATGCCCAAAAGATTTGCTATACCAATGCAATTAGAGTTTTGCGTCAATCCTGGACATAAAACATATCTTTTGTTTACTTGATTAACAATGAGGTATGTAGTAAAAAAGAAGGGCAAGCGACCGTTTTACCGTGCTTGCCCCGTTTATGTTTCAGAAAAGGCCCCGCATAATTATAATCTCAAGCCCATTACTTGATAAGCTTATTAAGTATAGACCAGTGGCGCTTGATCTGTCCTTTGATCTTATTGTTTGGCAGCTTATTTATCGCTAACTGAGCGTACGATATGTAATTACCCCAATCGTAAGTATCCGTGCGTATCCAGTTAGTGGGATTTGTCTTGTCTTTAACATATATACGCCTTCTACCGGCACCCAGATATGTAAACTTCTTATATAGGCGCGTCTGAAATATTTTCCCTTTAGCCTTTGATGTTGTTATTGTTTTGGAATAGTAGCGGCCCCGCTGAACGCTCCTTTTCATTTTCCGATAATAGGATGCCAGACTTGATGACTTTAAATATGTGTGGAAGCCATCAAATTCGAACCCCAGATATTCCATATTTTTATGCGGGTGTGAGCCACTTTTATATAGTTGCTCGCATTTGAATTTGCCGTGAACCCTGTCAAACTTAAATACTTGGGTTTTATCATGCTGTATATCCAATCTTCGTTCAGCAATTTCCGAGTCAAACATATCAATAATGTCTTTGATATGCCCCGCCTCGCAGATGACGATCATATCATCGGAATAACGGCGGTATAAACCCTTTAAATTCTTAACGTATTTATTGACCCTATAATCAAAATCAATCATATAAACATTAGCCAACGCCGCACTTATCGGCGTCCCTTGAGGAATGCCTTTTATGCGTTTTGGATGTGCAGGATCGTGGTTGCCAACAATTAGTTTGTTCGATTTGACTTTTTCGAACTCGGTCAGCTCACAAAAAGCGATGGCACGTTGATTTTTTAAATGGTGGAACTTTTTTATTGGTTTACGTTTACGTATCCCTGTTTTTGACTCTACAATGATCTCATCTTTAAAAGCGTTGAAAATCTGATTTTCATTAATGAACGAAAAATTGGTAATGTTATTGAAGATATTATATTCCGCCTCTGGCAGAGTCTTTTTATTCAATATCTCGTACCAGGCTTTCTTTAATAGTTTATGGTCAAGGTTATCAAAAAATCCCTGTATGTCAAAAGATATCGCAACAAGTTGGTCTTCCTGATGGTTGATGATATAGTTAAACACCTCAGCCGCAAAATCGGCACTTGACTTATTTACAGAGTCCGGGTCAGTGGGATTTAATTTGATACGGCGATAGGCAGTTACCGTATCATGCAGGCCTAAATTAAGTAGCTTAGCATCATATGCTTCATTAAGGCCCTTAGCATAATAGCCGTATATACAAGCATCTAGATGATTAGCATAGTATAATTCACGAGGCTTTGACTTAGCGTATCGCTCCGCAGAACGTTTACCCGTATCCTTATTAATGTCTCTTCTGTATTTTCTTACAACAGACGTGCGATGAATTAACGGATAAAAAGCATGCGCTTTGACTGCATCGGTATTGAGTACATAGCGCTGAACCCATGGTCGGTCTGTAGCCTTTAGTGGTAACCCGATATGGGGATATTTCTTTAATTTAAACCAGTCCTTTTCTTTTTTCATTTTAAAAATGCAGCAACTTTCGGTGACACGGGCCCGCCTTACTTAATGGGCAGATACATGCTGTAACCGATGCTTGCGCACCGCCCTTTCACGTCGGGAAATTAATTGCTTAACTTTACATACAGATACTATGGAACACAACTGGCTCACAATTCTCATGAGTGTACTGGCTTTACTCACTATAAGGAATAATCCGGGATTCACTTGCATGTTTGAAATTTCGCACCCTCAAAACCGTATGTCGTCCTGAGCAAATCTTAATAAACGTACCTACCGGCTCCTCCGGTTGACTGCATTCTGACTCAAAGGTAAAAAATAAAACTAATTTAAACATTTACAGTTAATTAACTTTATCTATGTAATTAGTAAACACCACGACAGCCTGCATACATGGTGATAAGTCATTTTTAAGCTCATAAAATTCTAAAGCGTTAAAAATAGCTTTTGAAGGATGAACACGCTAATAAAGAAGCCCTTTGCTGCTTAAGAAGTCCCATTAAATAAAAACAACTCGTTTGTGAATAAATGCAAAACTTCAAAAAATGTGTGAGAAATTATGTGAGAAACAAAAAACCCAACTCGCCAG
>JBDSLD010000182.1:0-3696 GCA_039916545.1 Ferruginibacter sp. | reverse complement strand
CAGCAGCCAGTTGTTCGGGGTTTAGTGTTGCCAGCGCTTCCTGGAATTTCGCGTTGTATTTGTTAAAGGAGGGGTTTTGCATGGTTAGGTAAAGCTACGAAAACCTGAAAGTATTGCTAAAAAAATTTGCATTTTTAATTATAAACATGATATTTAGGCAGATAAACAAAAGATAAACAAACCGATGGGATTACCTTATAACGGCCGCACCACAATTAATGATGAATTGACCACCTGCAGATAACTATCCCTGCAAAAAGGAATCCCGGGATTATGTTAGCACTTGCGGGATGGATTTTTAGTTGTATAATGATGGTATTGATGTCTAGTTTACATGGTATCGAAAAAGGGCAAGAAACACCAATTTATATTATCTATTTTCTGATACCGATACCTACAGTTTTTGCGGTGTAAATATTTTTATGGTTTATCAGAGGGAAGGAAGTGATTGAGTTCGACGGAGGGGTTTTACGGTTGCATAAACCTATTACCTGGTTCAATAAACCCAAAATCTATTTGCTAAGTGAATGTAGAAATTTCAGGGTAAGAGATATAAATAGCATGGGTAACCTGGATGCGCAAGCCGGGGGCGCAGGATTTTTTAATATCGGTAGTCTCGGTACAATTGCATTTGATTATGGTATGAAAACCGTAAAATTTGCCGATGGCATTGATGAAGCCGAAGGAAAGCACATATTGAACGTGTTGAAAGAGAAAAGGATATTGACAGAAGCAAATTTGTAATGATAGTGAAAAGAGAAAAAGTGAACGCTATTGAACTTAATGAAGAACAATAGTAATGCTCCAGTTGAGTATGGGTGATATGAAAAGGGAGAACCATTATTCAGGAGGATAAAGTAGATCTGGAATGGTTAACGGGGATGATTATATAATTACCTGTCTTTTTTTATTTTATTCAAGGTATTTACATCAGTTATATCCTGATGCCGCCCACTTGCTTGTTTGTTTTTTATCAAGTCGTCAAGACCAATGTAATTCACGAGTAACCCGTCAACATCAATAACTAATTTATTATTATAGGCTTCTTCAAAACCTATTCCATCAATTTCATTTAAAATATCTATACGTAAAGGCGGATATCCTATTTGTGTAATAATGCCTTTTTCCATAAAGTCCTGTTTTTTTAGTTGCAGCGCCGACATTCCAAAGGCATTCATTACCTTTTCCATTTTTGTGGCGTTTGTTTCAGAAATATTAATCCATATATCAAGATCCCCGGTGTGACGGGGCTTGCCATGAAATGCAAGAGCATACCCTCCAACCACCATATATTCTGCATGGTAAGAATTTAGCAATGCAATAAAATCTTCAAAATCTTGATCAAGTGTCATTGATGTAATCTTCTTTTTATCACCATGGTTTTATCCATTCGCTGGCCCGGTGTTAATGTTGCTTCTATTAAACGAGTTACTGCGGCTATACGCTCCTGCGCCGGCCTGGATAACCAGTATTGGATATCCTCAAATTCTTCATCAATATCCTTTAATACAGCTTTTCTAACTACAGGGACAATTTTCATGATGGTTTTCTTATATGTAAATATACGGAAATTATACCCCCTACGGCAGCATAACCCCAGTCCCTGTCGGAAAAAACGTATTTACACTTACTGGCAGCTTACCCATAGGTTTCATTTGGCCCGTGATGATTTTTACCACAGATCGTTGTAGTTCATCATTATTTTGGTAGCACACCATCAGCGCGCCGCTTTTCTCGATACCTGGCAGGCCTGCAATAGTGTAGGCATTGGCAAATACGCTCATCACTGTGTTGGGCTGGGCCGCAAGCTGGGCTATCAAAAATTTAATGTCGAGGTTATAGTCCAGTTTGCTTTGGGGGCGGGTACGGGTATCGTGAATGCTTACATATACCTGGTCGTATTTTTTAAGGGAGGAAAGCATGGCGTTAAGTTCCTTTACAGGGGTGGTTTTACCTACTACGTATAGCATACTGTTGGGGTACCAGCGCGCCAGTTCCTGCTGGTACAGGGTTATCTTGTCAACACCGATGCTTACAATTGCCGTTTTGTGGGTTTGGTTTAATCTTAACGATGCCGTATTACCTTTTAACAGGGTTACTGCAGCGTCGCTTAGCTGCTGCACCAGTTGTTTGGCTTCGGGGCGGTTAATTGCTGCGACTACATTATTGGTGGCCACATCCTGGTAATTATCAAGCCCTGCCCAGTATTTTGCAGCGAGTATTTTTTTTACCCGTGCCTCAAATTCTTCTTTGGTTACTTTATGTTTGCGTATCGCTTTGCGCACCAGTTTAATGGCGCGTTCGGTGTTTTCTGATAGTTCGATAATATCATTGCCGGCTATAAAAGCCTGTACATCCGCATCGCCATTGGGAAAAAATTTGGTTACGCCCTTCATTTCCATAGCATCAGATACCACCAGTCCTTTAAACCGTAGTGAATCCTTCAGCACCCCGGTAGTAATTGGCCGCGAAAGGGTAGAGGGCCTGTTCTTAGCTGAATCCAATGCCGGGATATTCATGTGCGCTACCATTACCCCGCTAAGCCCGGCGTTGATGGCTTCGCGGAAAGGATACTCCTCTAATGAATCGAGCCGTTGCCGGGTAAAGGGCAGCAGCGGCAGGTCTACGTGCGAATCGACATTGGTATCGCCGTGGCCAGGAAAGTGCTTGGCGGTGGTTAGTATCCCCGCGTCCTGCATACCGGTAAAATAGGCTATCCCTTTTTTGGCCACATTGTATTTGTTATCGCCGAACGAGCGGTAATTGATAACCGGGTTGTTGGGGTTGTTGTTAATGTCCATAACCGGGGCGAAGTTCATGTGCATGCCCAGCCGTTTAAAATCGGCCGCTATGAACTGCCCCATTTTGTAGATGAGATTATTATCCTGTATAGCGCCCAGCGTCATTTGGTAGGGGTATGACAGGCTCGAATCCAGGCGCATGCCTACTCCCCACTCGCCATCCATAGCTATTAGCAAGGGCACTTCAGCCATTTTTTGGTAACGGTTTGTTAAAATAGCCTGCCTGCCCGGCCCGCCCTGGAAAAATACCAGGCCGCCAACGTGCAGTTTTTTTATCATGCTTTCTACCGTATCCTCGTAGGCTTTGCCCTTGTTGGTGTGGGCGCGGATGAAAAATAGCTGAGCTATCCGCTCCTTCCGGCTCATTTTTTTGTAGACCGAATCAACCCAATTGTTCTGTTTTGAAAGGGACTCGATAAAGCTTGTTTTTTGGGCGAAAGCGCCATCAGCAAACAGTATAAGTATAAATAGTACTATGTATTTAAAGGGGGTATGTAGTCCTCGCATGGCTCAAATGTAGGTTAAATCTCAATTTTGCGACAATTGTTTTTGCCTTTATAAAAAATTAGTTACGAATAAACCTTCGCCTTTAGTTTTACTCTATGAGTTTATAATTAAATATCAATCTGATGAAAAAATTTATATTTTTTGCTATATGCCTGCTGGTTGCAGGCGAGGTAAGTGCACAGCGATACAGGACAAAAAGGGTAATAGTACGTCGCCCCCCGTCACCGGGGTATTACCAGCCGCAGCGGCTGAACAACGATTTTTACCGCGTAAAAACCGGCTTCAAGGTCGGGGCCAATATTGCCAACACCATTGATTCGTACAATTCTGATTTTAGTACCAATACACTGGCAGGGGTTAACCTGGGCTTTACGCTGGAGGTGCCCAT
>JBDSLD010000181.1:0-3394 GCA_039916545.1 Ferruginibacter sp. | reverse complement strand
AAACATAAAATCAGTAAGGGCCTTACCGTTGCCGTTAAAGCTATTGTCATTGCTTCCATTTGGATTGTACCGCACCACCGCGAAATAAGCTTTTGAATTATCGGCAGTATGACCAGCAACCACTATTTTTCCATCACTTTGTATAACGACTGATCTTGCAAAAGAAGCGCCGTTAAATTCAGTGACTTTTATCCCGTAGGTTCCAAAACTGGAATCGGGAGTGCCGTTGGACTTTAAACGTTCTGTTACAAATGAATTATTACCGGCGACACCTGCAATTACGATTTTACCGTCTGGCTGCAAGGCAGCAAATGCTTCAGTAACCGGAACAGAACCGGAATAGCCGTTAATGCCATAAGTTGAATCAATTGCACCGCTGGCAAGCCTTTTGGAAATTACAGACCCGGGAAAATTGCCATTAAGGAGGATGTAAATAGCGCCACCAGGTTGTGTTAAAACCTGCCTGGCGAAACCGTTATAGTTATAAGATGTTCCCATATCCGTTTTAACGATACCCCTGGTACCAAATGCAGGGTCAAGCGTTGCGGATTGTGAATAACATAAATTTAGAGCGCATAAAAACAGGCAACCAGATAGAAATTTTTTCATTTTTTACAGAGTAATCTTAAATTAAATAAATAAATCAGCGCACTTTTCGTGCAATAAATAATTCAGTTAACTAATAGGAAAACGGGTTGATTTCTAAAAGGTTGGATAATGAGCAAGGGCAAACATATTACAAACTTTTATCCCTGAAAAGGGTAAAAAACTTGACAGGAATGGCCTAAGATCAGAAATTCAATGATTGCAATGCTTTAGAGAAAAATACCTGGGAGATATACTTAAAAAACTTACGTGGTTATACTTTGTTAAATAGTAAAATTACTAGCAAAAGCTGTAGATTTTCTATCACATGTTTGATTCAACATGACGGGTAAGTTAAAATATTTTCTTCAAGTGGTACTTTCTTAAAACATTTGCAGTTCAAGAAAATCAGTGGTAATTCAAAATAATAATAGGAAATAAAATAATTGGTGCGGTTTTACCGGAGGATTAGGGATAAAAAATTCAGAATAAGCCAGGCGAAAATAAGCTTTAAGATCCAATTAGTCTAAAAAAATTAATCAATGTTAACAGCACTATCTAAAATCAGCTTATGATGCCTGTTCACACGTCATTCTCCTTCAAGATTTTCATTAAAGTTTAAAACGCTGAGATGGAGAAACGTTTATTTATTTATTTTATTGCAGTGATTGCAAACCTGCATCGATTATTTCCACGCACTCAAGGATTTGTTGACGTGATATAAGCAGTGGCGGAGCAAAACGTATTTTATCTCCATGGGTAGGCTTGGCCAGCAATCCGTTTTCTTTTAATAATAAACAAAGCTGCCAGGCGGCTTCCGGATTCGGGTGTTTAATTACAATTGCATTCAATAGTCCCTTTCCCCTTACCAAATTTACATACGGCGAATTCAGTTTTTCTATCCCGCTACGTAACAGCACACCCATTTCATCGGCATTTTCTGCCATTCTTTCATCTTTTAAGACTTGAAGTGAAGCGATTGCCACGGCACAAGCCAGCGGATTACCGCCGTAGGTGCTGCCGTGTTCACCCGGCTTAATGGTCATCATTATTTCATCATCTGCTAATACCGCGCTTACCGGCAATACACCCCCACTCAGCGCTTTGCCCAGGATCAAAATATCGGGCCGTACATTTTCATGATCGCATGCAAGCATTTTACCGGTGCGTGCAAGGCCGGTTTGAATCTCATCCGCTATCATCAGCACATTGTATTCGGTGCATAAGTTTCTTACACCGGTTAAATAGCCTTCGCCCGGCACAACTACGCCCGCTTCGCCCTGTATCGGTTCAAACATATACGCAGCTACATTTTTATCCTGAAACGCTCTTTCCAACGCTACCAGGTCATCATAGGCCACTATTTCAAAACCGGGCATGAACGGACCAAATTTTTCATAACTCGACGGGTCCGTGGAAGCCGAAATTGCAGCAAGCGTTCTACCCCAAAAATTACCAGCCGCAAATATTATTTTGGCCTGGTTGTCCGCAATTCCTTTTACTTTATATCCCCACCTGCGGGCAAGCTTTACGGCTGTTTCACCAGCTTCCACACCCGTGTTCATGGGTAATACTTTGTGGTACCCAAAATATGCCGTAACAAATTTTTCATAGTCGCCCAGTAAATTGTTATGAAAAGCCCTGCTAGTTAAGGTTAGCTTTTGCGACTGTTCGATAAGTGCCGCAACAATTTTGGGGTGGCAATGCCCCTGGTTAACAGCCGAATAACCGCTCAAAAAATCGTAATAACGTTTACCATCAACATCCCATACAAAAACGCCTTCCCCCCTGTTGAGTACAACCGGTAAGGGATGATAATTATGTGCACCGTATTTTTCTTCGAGAGCGATGTATTGTTGGGTTTTGGCTGATAATACCAGGGATGATTGCATAGTTATAAACTTAATTGGCTGATAAGGATGAACCTATACTACCGATGAGAAAAAAATTGTGAGGGCTATATTGAAAATAAAATATTTGTCTTGAAGACAAGGCGCAGTTTTGCTAAACCTAGTGATTAAGCAGATCCAGGTTATTGCTGAGAAAATGAGGAATGTTTATGGTAGATTTAATAACCTTAAAGTTTAGGTGCAAGATATATTTTTTTGTTGATAATTGAAAAGTATCATCGGTTTGCCACATATAAAAAGCCGTATCTTTAATTTACCAGCTGCCCTAACCAATGATATTTGATTATGAAAATATGCCTTTAGCTCCTGATCATTCTTGTGATCAACGGACGAGTTTTTGCACAAGTACCTGCAATCATTGGCTTCACCCCTGGTTCTGAGCCTGTTGGCACTTCCGTAACCATCACAGAAGTAATTTTAGCGCCACACAGCTAACAACCTAGTTTTATTCTGGCGGATATAAGCCAATATAAACGCGGCTTGTTATACTTCAATAACGGTAACCGGCCTGCGGCATTTGCCGCTAACTCTTTTATTGCATTGAGCTTTACAATATAGACCTGTGCTTCAATAATTGTAAAGGCTGGATACAAACTTACCCTCCTTCATTGAGGGTTAATGAAATTAAAGTCTGCAGTTTTTAAAAGGTGCCGACTTTATTTTTTATTAACAAACCAGGTTACAAATCAAACTTTATCCCCTGTGCCAGCGGCAATCTATCAGTATAATTAATAGTGTTGGTTTGCCGGCGCATGTACACTTTCCAGGCATCGCTACCGCTTTCCCTTCCCCCACCCGTTTCTTTTTCACCGCCAAATGCTCCCCCAATTTCTGCACCGGAAGTGCCGATATTTACATTGGCAATACCACAATCACTCCCTTCGAACGATAAGTATTTT
>JBDSLD010000180.1:0-12804 GCA_039916545.1 Ferruginibacter sp. | reverse complement strand
CCGGGCTGTTTTGCGGTTGGCATCGGTGAATATTTCTGTCTTCGCCCTGTTGGGATCGCAATAGCGGTATGGGTCATCAAACAGGCCCAGTTTATACTTTGCTTCCAGGATGAGGCGGCAGGCTTTTTCAATTTGCGCCAGCGTTGTTTTTCCTTCCTGTAAAGATTTTTTTATAGTGGTTAAAAAACCTTCTCCCACCATATCCATGTCGATGCCTGCATTTAGCGCCTTTGCTGATACTGCCTGCAAGTCACCAAGGCCATGATCGATCATTTCATTAATGCCTGTATAATCGGTGACAACAAATCCTTTAAATCCCCATTGTTTGCGAAGTACCTCCGTCATCAAAAATTTGTTGGCGGTAGCAGGAATACCATCCACTTCGTTGAATGACGCCATCACGCTTCCGACACCCGCATCTATCGCTGCTTTGTATGGAGGCAGGTATTCGTTGTACATCCTCACACGGCTCATGTCCGTCGTATTGTAATCGCGGCCGGCTTCGGCAGCGCCATACATGGCATAATGTTTTACACAGGCCATGATATTGGTTTTGCCATACACGCCGTTGCCCTGGTATCCTTTTACCATGGCTTTCGCGATCTCTGAACCGAGGTAAACGTCTTCACCCGACCCTTCTGCGATACGCCCCCAGCGTGGATCACGCGCTATATCCACCATCGGACTAAAGGCCCAGTTGATGCCATCGGCACTTGCTTCAGTGGCTGCGATCCGCGCACTTTGTTCGATGGCCTTCATATCCCAGGTACAGGATAACCCGAGCGGAATGGGAAAGATGGTTTCATACCCATGGATCACATCCATGCCAAACATCATAGGAATTTTTAACCGGCTTTCTTCTACAGCCACTTTTTGTACGGCACGTATCTTGTCGACCGTTTTAATATTGAACAGACCGCCCACCTTGCCTTCCCGGATCTTCTTACCGATATCAGAATTCGATGCCTGTCCGGTAACAATATCTCCTGAACCTGGCAGATTCAATTGCCCGATCTTTTCATCCAGCGTCATTTTTTTCATCAGTGCATCAATGAATGGTTTCATTTTTGCATTCGTGCTTTGCGCCTGGACGACTATGGAAAGACTAAAAATAAAGGCAACAACCGTTAACGTTTTTTTCATATTTATCGTTTTGTATTTTATTACCAAATTTCGCGGCCACGTGACCGTTATTGACATTTCAGCATTTTTTACAACAGGTATGGTTCAATAACCTTTTTCCAGATGGCATACCCTTTTGCATTCATGTGCAGGTTATCTTCAATAAAAATATCTTTCATTACCGTTCCGTCCTTATTCAACATTTTGTGGTACACATCTATAAAAGCGGTCTTTGGTTTTGTTTTTAAATAATTTTTTATTAGTGAATTGCCTGCTATCATTTTGGGCCAAAATTTTTCCCTGCTTGGACTTGGCTTCATTGAAACATAGGCAATGGGAACTTTGGGCATTTTACTTCTTATCAACTGAAATAATTGTTTGAACCGGTTGAACACTATTTTAGCCGTAATACTATCGGCTCCGGCAATGTCATTTTCGCCGCAATATATTACCACCTGGCCGGGCTTGTATGGAAACACGATATCCTTTACATACCGTGTTACATCAGGTAAAGAAGAGCCCCCGAAGCCACGGTTGACAATAGTGTGGCCTGGAAAATAATCCTTTACATCTACCCATTTTGTAAAAGACGAACTGCCGATGAACAGGATGGCTTTCGTGGGTGGAAAACTACTGCTATCCTGCTTCTTAAAATGCTGAATGTCGTTGTAGAAAGGAGCAACGCTATCCTGTGCCCACAAGAAATTGACGGATAAAATGATGAGTACGGAGGTGATTATTTTTCTTATCATGTTTTGTTGTTTACTATTTAAAAAATTGAAATTGTATCCTGATCCATCAACCTGGCTACTCAACCCTGGTAACCTTATTGCCTGCAGATACGCCATTTTCATTGAACGCTTCTATTGAAAAATAATAATATTGGTCAGTTGATAAATTTTTTCATTCCAGGGAATTTTTTTCGTTGAACATCCAGGAGTTGTACTGTTTATCCGGGACAATTCCCAAAGCTGGAGTAGTAGTAATAATACCTGAAGGTTTTATTTTAAGCCATCTTTTCACAAGCTGATTGTTTTTAGTGATGTTGGCAAAATAATCTTCCAATATCCAGCATCTCAGTATCCGGCATCTCAATATCCGGCATCTCAATATCCAGCATCTCAATATCCAGCATCTCCATATCCGGCATCTCAGTATCCAGCATCCCAATATCCAGCATCTCAGTATCTATAATCCCAATATCCGGCATCCCAATATCCAGCATCTCCCATTCATTCTGCCTTTAAAATTTCCCCCTTGTCCGATACCCCGTTTTCATTGATCGCTTCTATGCTGAAATAGTAGGGCTTTTTGTTATCCATCGCTTTAAACCAATACTCATTGGTATCATGTACCATTATACAATTGTATAACTTTCCCGGATCGGTGCCGTAATAAATATTGTAAGCAAAGGCATTACCAACCGGGCTCCATTTTATGTAGGCGCTTCGCTTGTCTTTTTCTGTACGCAGTACAAAAAACTGTTTTGGCTTGTTGGGCCTGGCACCATTTCCATTTCCGAAAACACGCAAACCGCTAATGGCAAACTTACCCGTTGGCATATGGATGTTCTCTAATTTAACATAGCGGGCGCTAACCGGGTTTTCTAATTCGATATAGTCGTGCGGTACATCCGTTTTATTATTACTCTTGTCCGCCAGCGTCAGCCACTTTTTTCCATCTACAGAATAGTATAATTTATACTGGTGATAAGTGCCGATTGATTTCCCAAGGAAAGAACTGTCCACATCCTGGTCCGCATAATTGATCTGTATAGCATTAATCGTGCTGATATTTCCGAGGTCGGTTTGTATGTATTCTCCTTTTTTGGCAGATACCGCGCTCCACCAGGTGCGGATATTTTCGTCAACGGCGTTGTTGGCGTTATAGCTTCCAAGGGTAGATGATACGATGACCGGCTTTTTGTAATTTAATAGCATCCAGGGTGTGAGGACCTCCCCAAACCCCTCCGAAAGAGGGGCCTTAGACCCTGTTGAAGGTAATTTCTTTTCTATACTTATAGTTACTGTATCTGCAGGGTTTGGTAAGACTGGCAAATAATGTGGATAGTCGCCAAAAGAAGTATTGCACCACATTACATCCTCTTTATCAAACCCTGCGGGCCAGATGCCGATCCTTCTTTCAAAAGTATTTTTAACACAGATGATCATGGTGGAAACATGCCAGTAATTATCATTCAAATCTTTGAACGTGGCTCCGTGGCCCGCACCTCTGGCGAAGCCGCCGGGTTTAAAACTTAAGGGATCTGATTGAGGCGTAAATGGACCCAGTGGATTATCGCCGACGATTACACCGTCCGCGTAACCACTGAATTCTGTACCGGGCGCGCCATACTGCAGGTAATATTTATTATGGTGCTTTGTCATGGTAGCGCCTTCGATAAAAGGATCTAAAAAAGTATTGTCCATGTACTCTCCAAAACGCTGCCAGCCATACCTGTCCTGTTCCAGAAAATACATTTCCTTCCGGTAGCCTTTTGGCTTAATCGTTTTCCTGTCCAGCTCAATTCCATACAATGGGTACCTGTTACTGCTTCCATTATACATATACAACTTCCCGCGCTCATCACCTGGTTGATCATCATCCGTAAAAAAAGCGGGATCCCAGCCACCGATCTCGAAAGAATCTACCAATGGTTTCCAGTCATTGGCTTTGGGGTCTGTACTCATCCAAATGGTAAAATTGCTGGCATAGGCAGAACCAAAAACGATCATGGTATCACCGATGACACCTACGGCTGGCGCGCACAATTCATCATAGACATTATTCCAAGGGCGAAGAAATTTTTTAGCAATGAATTTCCAGTTGAGCATATCGCTGCTCCACCAGTATCCCCATTGATTGGTGCTGAATAAATAATAATCGCCTTTGTACGTAACTATCACGGGATCGGCCGTGGCCCTGTGCCTGCCCCACTCGCTAAAATTTGGTATCGGCGTATAGCCGTAGTCGATATTGATCGGGTTGCAATAAGTTTTTTGCTTGTACTGGGCGTTTATTAAATTTGAATTTAATAAAAAGGCAATGCTGAATAGCAGCAGTTTCACAGGCAGTCCTGTTGATATTACCGCACGCCTCATTGCAGGAAAGCAAAATTTAAAAAAGACTGTTGATCTCATAAATAAAATTAAAACAAGCGATAGGTATTTTTCTGTTTGAAGACCATTTGGTCGATGCTCCATTTTACCGGCCCTGTAAAAAAGAAAACCATTGCCATCATTGCAAACAAAAATGGATGCTGGTCCTCATAATAAAATTTGCCGGTACCAATTTTGAAACAAATGAATAACATATTGATGGCCATAAATAAGGCTGCAAGCCGGGTAAATAATCCGAGTACGAATAATACGCCGGAAACTAATTCGAGTCCCTTCCCCAAATAGGCCATAAAGGTGGGCGCGGGCAAGGCTTTTATTATATCCCACTTTGCATATTCAGTCATCTTGCTGCTATCAAAAACCTCCCAGCCATGGTATGCCATCAGCAAACCGGTAATGATGCGAAGGATAGCCAACCCATTATTCTGCCAGAGTGGTTTCGGGGAAAGAAATTTATTACTCATGTTTGTTATTTAAATAGATTTGACGCAAAGTCGCAGAAGAGCAAAGGCGCTAAGTTTTTTAACTCATTTATGGAAAATAAAACCGGTAGCCATTTTTCACCATTTTTAATTTTCAATTTTCTAAAAACGCTACAACAACCCACGCTTCATCTCTTTCATCGCATGATCAACCGCCCTTGCGGTAAATGCCATGTATAAAATAGACGGGCTCTGGTTACCGGTGCTGGTCATACAGGCGCCATCTGTTACAAATACATTTTTGCAGGCATGCAATTGGTTCCATTCATTTAACATAGATGTCTTTGGGTCGCTTCCCATGCGCACACCACCCATTTCGTGTATATCAAGTCCGGGTGGCTGGCGACTATCATTGGTCCAGATATTTTTTACACCGGCTGCTTCCAACATGAGCTTGCCCTGTTCCAGGAAATCCTTTACCATCTTATCATCATTGTCATCATAATCCACTGAAGTAACCAATAGCGGAATACCCCATTGGTCCTTTTTGTCAGTGCTTAGCCTGACGTGATTTGTTTCTTTGGCGATTGTTTCACCCTGCATGTACATGTACACGCTCCACCCGCCCGGCTCGCACAGTGCATCCTTAAAAGCACCGCCAATCGCAGGCGCTATACCCTTTTCGCTTAGCCTGTCCCGTGAGGCACCTGAGTAAACTGTATAGCCTCCGTAAAAATCAGTATCTCTTTTCTCTACGTTCCTAAAGTTGGCAATGATACATTCTACCGGCTTGGCCGAAGAATAATATTTATCTGTAAACCCGTCTATTTCCCCGCTCATAAAACCCCGGTAATTGTGAAAACAAATATACTTTCCTAACACGCCGCTATCATTGCCCAACCCATTGGGGAACCTGCTTGAAGTGGAATTCAACAGAACCAGGTTGGTGTTTAAAGCAGACGCATTTAAGAATATTATCCGGGCAAAATATTCAATCACTTCTTTTGTGTTGGTATCAATTATTCTTACGCCAGATGCTTTTCCCAATTGCTCATCATAGATAATAGAATGAACCACTGAGAAAGGCCTGATGGTGAGGTTGCCTGTCTTTTTTGCCCAGGGCAGTGTGCTCGATACAGAGCTGAAATAACCACCTAACGGGCATCCGCGCATACAGAGATTCCTGTTCATGCACTGGCCGCGTCCCTGGTCGAGGTGTATTTGTTGCGGAGCCGAGATGTGCGCCCAGCGGCCGGATACATAGTGCCGGTTGAATTTTTCCTTTATTACTTTTTGCATATGCAATTCAACTGCATTCAGTTCCCAGGGCGGCAAAAATTCGCCATCGGGCATCGATGGTATGCCATCCTTACTGCCGCAGACGCCGACAAACTTTTCGACATGACTATACCAGGAAGCGATATCTTCATAACCGATCGGCCACTGGTGGCCATAGCCATATCTTTCGGGCGCAGTAAAATCATATGGGCTCCACCTGGCACAGGCACGTCCCCAGGTGAGCGATTTACCACCAACCTGGTAACCTCTAATCCAATCGAATGGCTTTTCCTGCACATAGGGGTGGTCGCCATCTTTCACAAAAAAATGCGCGTTGTCTTCTCCAAACCCCGCCGTCTTTGTTATCAAAGGATTTTCTTTTTTATATTCCGCGGTAACCTGGCCCCTGTGCCTTACTTCCCAGGGAGCTAAATTGGCAGTGGGATAGTCTTTCCTGTGTTCTACATTCCTGCCTCTTTCGAGCACGAGGGTTTTCATTCCTTTTTCGCACAATTCTTTAGCTGCCCACCCGCCACTAATGCCGCTTCCAATCACAATTGCATCAAATGTGTTTTGAGCTTTTCCTTTTGAGTTGATATCTACATGCGTTGTATCTGGCATATTTTTTATTTTGATTGTAAGCCTTAGAATTAATTATGATTGAACCTGGATGGAGTATTTATTTTAGCCATCGAACCTTTCGCCTCCTTTAAGCACTTTATATTGCTGACCTAGTTTTTCCGCTTCCATTATAAAATCATTTACATCCGCGGTGTTAAAAGTAAAGAGATCATAATGACAGGGAATAACAATTTTTGCGTTGATCGCCTTAGCCAATTCAACAGCTTCCCTGCAATTTAAATTTCCCGCCACCTTCCTTGCAGGATCATTTCCGTTGATGGGAAGCAGCGCTACATCCACCGCAAATGGCGCCAACAAATCAACCATTTCATCAAACAATAAAGTATCGCCGCTGTGGTAAATTTTATAGTTGCCGAATCCGATCACATAGCCCATATATTTACAATTGCCTTTTTCATCCCGGCAGATCTCATTGTGTTTCGCAGGAATGCCATAAATCGTAATATTGTCGATGAATACTTTACATTCATCATTTAACCCGATCGGAAAATCTTTCTTGCATTTCAACCTATCCGCAACAAACTCCCTGTTCGCTTCAGGAATGATAAAACTTATGCCTGGGTTATTTCTTAGAACAGGCCCTAAAGTTTCCGCATCCAAATGATCCGTATGGTTATGACTTGATGTCACGATCGAAATACTTTTCAGGAGTTCCGCATTTATAACCAGCTCACTCATCCTGGTATGTGGCTTGTCTGTCGCCGCGTATTTTTTTGTCAGGGAATCGGAAAGATACGGGTCAATTAAAATTCTTTTCCCCTGCCACTGGAGTAAAAAGCCGCTTTGTCCGAGCCACCACAAATGAAAATGTTTTTTATCATCCATTAGTGAGTCCATCTCACCTACCAGGGCCTCGTCTTTTAATATGGCAGGAATTAAACTCATAAACTTTCTCTGACTTTTTTTGCACCTTTTACCATGTTTATCAATTTTTGCCTGGATGCCCATCTCGCAGTCTGACTCAGGCCGCAGTCCGGCGCCACCGACAATTTTTCTGCAGGAATAAACTGAAGACAACGGTTGATCCTTTCCACTACATCATCCACGGTTTCAATATAATAATTTTTTACATCGATGATACCGACAGCCACATTCATCTTTTCCGCAAATGGCTGCAATAATTCTATTTCAGAAAACTCGCGGTTTGCCATTTCGATGTGAATTTCATTTACATTCAAATCTAAAAAATCCGGCAGCATTGGTTTGATGCTCCGGTAACCAACCGGCCGGCCTTTAAAATTCCCAAAACACAGGTGCGTACTCAAATTGCATTTGCCAACAATTGGCTGAACAGTGCGGTTAAAAATATCGACAAAGCGTTTAGTATCTTCTTTGTAAGCATAGCAACTCATGGAGGGCTCATCCACTGTTATCTCTGTACAACCTGCTGCCACTAAAGCTTCCAGTTCATCGCGTATGATCGGCAGCAGTTTTTCAGTTATTGCATAGCGGTCCTTGTAATGATCATTCGGCAATAACCTTCCGCTCAATGTGTAAGGGCCGGGCACGCTTGCTTTCAATACCGGCCCTGCAGGCGCCAGTTTTTTTA
Source organism: Ferruginibacter sp. (assembly GCA_039916545.1). Lineage (GTDB taxonomy): Bacteria > Bacteroidota > Bacteroidia > Chitinophagales > Chitinophagaceae > Ferruginibacter. The sequence goes on along the minus strand of JBDSLD010000180.1, from coordinate 4,672 downwards.
ATCGCAAAAATTCTTTAACCGTACCCAATCCATTTGGTGCGACCAGGTCACCAACTATATTATTTTTACCGCGTTGGTCGTGAGCGGCAGGACCAAATTTTCTTGTTTCGGCCTCATTATTTTGTATCCCTTTTATATAGCCATAAAAAGATAAATTAAAATCTAACCGCGTTTGTTCCCCATCCGTGATCACATCAAGGCCGGCAGTTACCTGGTCATGGATAGCCGCGATTACGGCATCTTCAATCATTTCTTCAATGTCCGCTTTTCCAAACTTGTCGAGGTTTTGTGAGGCAAATTCCAACCATCCCGGGAACGGGTAACTGCCTACTACGGTTGTTCGAATGGGAATTGATTGCATGCTGATCGTTTTATATTTTTATGAAGTAATAATTATTGATTCTATTGATACTGGATACTATTGATTTTATTGATACTGGATACTGTTGATTCTGTTGATACTGGATACTATTGATTCTGTTGATACTGGATACTATTGATTTTATTGATTCTGGATACTATTGATTCTGTTGATACTGTTATACTGGATACTATTGATTCTATTGATTCTGGATACTATTGATTTTATTGATACTGGATACTGTTGATTCTATTGATACTGGATACTGTTGATTCTTTTGATTCCGGATAATATATTCATCTTACTTCATTGTTAACCCATTTATTCATTGCTTTCAATACAACATCATTTGGTTGATCAGGGGCACAGCTTTGTCATGCGCAACGCGTGTTCATCATACGCACTTTCAAATAACGCTGTTGCCTTTTCAACACCTACGATACAGGCCGCTGTTAATACTTTTGGCGGCTGGCCAGCTTCCGTTAACAGCTTTGCCAGTTCCGCCTTGATACTGTTTATGATCATGATGCCACCCACCGTTGAACCAGGTGAAACCGGTGTTTCTAATCCATCAATATAGATCATGGAATCACCGACCGGCGCCCCGGTGTCTAAAACAATGTCTGCAAAGTCGGATAATTTTTTACCATCGCTTCTTTTGCTTGTACTTTTTTCGGAATGTTCTTTGGTGATCAACGCAACCGTTTTTACGTTTGCCTTTTGAAATAATTCCGCCATTTCCACCGGTACGATATTACAGCCGCTGGAGGAAACTATCAACGCACAATCCTGTTCATCCACTTTAAAATTTCGCAGGATCCTGTCCGCGAGCCCGGTTACATTTTCAAGGAACATTGCCTGTCGCTGGCCATTGGCGCCGGTTACATTATTGTGAAAGGTCAATGACAATTCAACGATCGGGTTAAACCCGGGGAACGAACCGTACCTGGGCCACATTTCTTCTACCATGATCCGGCTGTGGCCGCTGCCAAATAAATGGACGACCCTGCCAGCCAATATGCTGGCGGCAAACCATTGGGCGACTTGCCGGATTTGATCCTGCTGCGTTCTTATTTTTTCAATTATAGCGGCGCACTTTTCTAAATAGGTTTCTGTTATGTTCATTGGTTGTTGATTTAAGGACCTCACCCCTAACCCCTCTCCGAAGGCAGAGGGGGACCTGACTCTGTTATTGTTGGGTTCTTTTCTTTCGGATTACGTTTTCTATTGTTTTTTTATCCCTTTTCCATTGCGAAGCAGGCTGCTCCTATTGCTCCGGCCATATCGCCGTAGGTTGCTTTTACTATGGTTGTTTTGTGCCCGCCTGGTTGCCACTCGTACTGATCCATAAATTTGTTTAATGGTTGAAACAGGTCTTCGCCGGCTTGTGTAATCCCACCTCCTAACACGATTATTTCCGGTGAAAGGATATTGGCTATAGATGCAAGTCCGATTGCTAATTGCCTGACCGATTTTAGCCAGATCTCTTTTGCAAAATTGTCACCATCTTTATAGGCACTGAGCAATTCATGCGTGGATAAAAATCTCCCCTTGCTTCTTTTTTCAATGGTGCAATTTCCTATGCATTCTTCCAAACTTCCGGGCATCCCGGTTACATCCGGATCGCCTTCATCATCAATGACCATGTGCCCGATATGGCCAGCTTTATTGAATGCTCCCTGGTAAGGTTTTCCATCGATCAAAATGGCTCCGCCTACGCCAGTACCCAAGGTTAACATTACTACATTTTTTTTATTTTTTGCGGCTCCGAATCTTGCTTCGCCCATCATGGCCGCGACTGCATCGTTTAATACATAGGCCGGTTGATCTAAAAAAACCTGCCAGCTAAAATTTTCCAATCCCTGCATACGCCCGGGCATAAACGCAATGGCTGTATTATTTTCATTTGGCAAGCCCGGCGCCGATAAACCGATATTTATTTTACCCGTATGTAAAATGCTTTGCAGTTCCTTCACTGCTGCTGCAACAGCATTTTTCCAAACTTTATCATCGCCATCATTGGTGGCTTGAAAATTTTCATGCAGCACACTACCATGGCCATCGATCGCTACCGCCTTGATTCTTGTACCACCTAGATCTATACCAATCGTTACTGACATTTTTTTTGTTTAACCTGTGACACTCCATCCGCCATCTACGGCTATAACCTGTCCCGTTGTGAATTTTGATTGCCCGCTCATAAAATATACCGCCAATCCATCCAGGTCCTCAGGCTGCCCGATTCTCCCGGCATCCAATGGTTGTTTTGTTTTAATAAAGGACAAGATCGTTTCATCACCGGCCGCTCTCCGGGCCATCGGTGTTTCCACTAATCCGGGAGCAATTACATTTACGCGGATATTATTTGCTGCATAATAAGCCGCCACAGATTTAGTGAAACCGATGATCGCTGATTTAGCTGCGGCATAGGCATGGGTTGAAAAAAAAGTTGGGGAAGGTGAATAACCCAAAACAGAACCCATGTTCAAAATTGTTCCGCCCTTCCTTAATTGCAAAAATTGTTTCACAGCGGCCTGGTTCGATAGCATCAATGAAGTAAGGTTTAATGCAATTGTTTTGTTCCATCCGTCCAATGTTAATTCATGCAAGGGGCCGTCACCCATCTTTCTGCCACTGCCACCAGCCACATGGTACAGGCCGTCAAACCCGCCAAATTTTTCAAGGCAAATATCAATTGCCAAATTGGCCGTACCAGGCTCAATCGCATCTGCACAAACTGCTTCTGCGCGATCACCTAATAATTTTTTCGCATCAAAAACATTTTCTTCATCCCTGCCGATAACTACAACGTTGGCGCCATTTTTTATAAATGCCCTGGCAGCAGATAACCCAAGGCCGGTGGTACCTCCAACTATAACTATACTTTTATTTTCTAATAAATTCATTCGTGTCTGATACTTTTTCTATTAAGTTGCTACTTTTTTTTCGCTAAACCATTGGCCAGGTAAAACCTGATTCAAGTGCGATTCTTTTCCCATTGATCCCTGATGACCTGGCCGCTTCGATGATCTCTAATACATGTAAGGCGTGTTCTGCATTTATACGTGGCTCGATCCCTGTTACCAATGCTTCTGAAATTACCGAGGCGCCCTGCTGCCATACATAGGTGCCCGGGTCAGGTACATGCCGCACAGAAGGCTCCGTCCAGGAGGTGGCAAGGTCAACTCCAAACGGCGCCCAGTCATATCCCACCAGGCCCATGTTACCGTAGTCGCCCCATATCTTCACCGTATGTTCATTTTGTCCCTTGCCTTCATGGCCATGCGGATCAAAATAATTAAAGCCGCATTGTACATGACTGATCACACCTTTATCATGTTCCAGCAGCACATGCGCATTGTCTTCCGCTTCTACTTTTATCTTTCCTTTATTGTCAACAGTTCGCTCGGGTGTTACAATACTCGTCATGGCCATAACGGATTTTGCGGGACCCAACAATCCTGTTAAAGTGGCTAAATTATAAACGCCCAGGTCGGGCAAACTTCCACCGCCTTTTTCATAGAAAAAGGCTGACCAGGTCGGACCGGTATGTCCATAATTGGCATGCGCAGCAGCCACCCGTCCAAGTTTGCCTTCCTGCAATGTCTTGCTCATAAAGGCAAACTGCGGGCTATTGACAACGGCGGGTGCGCCCCACATCCGCAGTTTTTTGCTTTTTGCATAATCAAGCAGGGCCTTTCCTTCTTTGTACGTATTGGCCATTGGCTTTTCGCTCCAGACATGTTTGCCTTTTTCCAGGGCTATTTTATTCAGCCGGCCATGTTCCTGCATATCCGTAAGCGTTAGCATCAAATCAAATGGTGCACCTGCCAATAATTTATCAATATGCGGGTAGGCGTTGGGGATAGTATATTCTTTTGCCCTGGTTTGTGCCCTCTCATAAATGATATCACAACAACTTACCAGTTCTACAAATGGCGATTTGGATAAATGAGGAAGGTATTGGGTTGACACGCTGCCACAACCAATTACCCCTACCTTAATTTTTTTGCCGGACGTTGATCTTGCCAATCCTTCCAGTGAAGACAGCAATGTTGTTGCTCCTGCCATTGCAGTAATCTTCAAAAATTGCTGACGGGAAATATGCTGATTCATCGTTGCTATTTTGATATGGACTGATAAATTATGTTACGTTACAAATTTAATGTACTGCATCACTTATCTAAGCTGTTGCTACTAATGTTTTATTATACAGGTTGTTAAACCTTTTACCAACTATTTTTTTTGAGGTCTCTGCAAGCTACCTGTTTATTGCAAAGCTGGCTGACCTCACCCCCCGCCCTCTCCAAA
>JBDSLD010000179.1:0-31925 GCA_039916545.1 Ferruginibacter sp. | reverse complement strand
GCTGTGGAGGCAAAAGTAGAGAGTTAACAGGTAGTTGGTGAAGTGAAGATTCGGATTAGAAAATATTCTAATATCCTTACCAGTTAGTAATAGCAGCGTTTTCTTACAGACACTAAATAGCGGGCTGCGTAGTCACCTGCCTGATATTAGCCGGGTGGAATTGTATAAAAAAATTCATACCTGCCACATACAGGTATCCTTTCGGATCCTTATAAATATTTCCGGAGATGCCGCCAGATTTTTCAAGGTCAGGTAAAAAAAAATTAGTATTGGTTTTCAGAACAGGATCATATTTATCCAGGTTCCCGTTACTTACCATCCAAATGCCACCGCTGCTATCCACTTCAAGTCCTTCCAATAATTATTGGTAACATCGATATGTGTTGCTCTCCCCGTTTTTGTATTAAAATAATTAAGTCCGCCCCCGTAAGTACTTACCCATAAATTATCCTGCGCATCTGCTACGAGGTCGTAAACATTATTATTGCTTAAAGAAGAAATGGCCAGCGGATCATTCAGGTAATAATCGATACGGGGAGATAGTTCATTTTTCCATTCACCCAATCCATATTTGCCTGTGGCAAGCCATATCTTTCCTGACTTAGTTTTATATATTTTTCTTACGAGATTATCCTTCAAATTGAATCGTTGCAAAATATTTTTTACAGAATCTGTATGGGTTAATAAATTTGCGGCTCCTGCACCATTCTTTTTGGCCGCAAATCAATCAAACCCGGCTACACTACTTTCTTTATGCCTTTTATTTTAACTTGCCGGAAATTCTATACAAACACGGATAATAAATAATGGAAACAGGTCAACAAAATAATCCGCTTCACGGAAAAACACTGGAATCTATTGTACGTTATTTGGTGGAAAAATATGGCTGGGAGGAATTGGGACAAATTATCCGGATCAATTGTTTTACTGACAATCCCAGTATTCAATCGAGCTTAAAATTTTTGCGCAAAACAGAATGGGCACGAAAGAAGGTAGAAGAACTATATATTGATACCATACAGGATGGCGTATAAAATTATGTTGCTAAAAATCTTTGGATAAGGACATAAAAAATCCGGGAATGAAGTTCATTCCCGGATTTTTTAATTTTCTATAGTTCTACAATTAGTCCAACTGGAACCTGATTGGCAAAGTAAAACGTGTTTTTACATTTTTTCCTTTTATTTTACCGGGCGTCCATTTAGGCATTTTGTTAAATACCCGGATCGCTTCTTCTTCAATACCGTAACCGATCTTATTACCCATTGAAGCCGGCTGATAAATCTTTCCATTTTCATCCACATTGAAAATCAAATTAACAGTTCCCTGCGCATCATTTTCAGTAGCTGTTTCGGGATATTGAATGTTATCTTCGAAAAAACGTTCTAAAGCTTTTGGTCCACCAGGGAAAGCTGGAAGTACTTCAGTATTTTTGTAAAACCCGTCTTTATCCATTTCCATTGCACTTGTATTTGCCTTTGTATCAGCAGGCAAAATACTTACCTTTCCTTTTTTACCTGTTTTACCTGTATTAGACTTTGACGTATCCTTTGCCGATTTGGCCATGGAATCTGTATTAGCAATAATTCTGCTGGTCGCAGTATCTAATTGTGTTACATGAGTATTATCAGAAGTCATGCTATCAGTGTGTGCCATCATTCCCGAATCAGTTCCCGAAGTGGTAGTTGCGGGATTGGTATCATTGGTTGTACAGGCAGTTACAAAAACGCCAAATACTAACACCGGCATCAAAATCTTACCGGGAAATTTAATTACTCTTTTTTTCATAAATTATAAATTTGTTAATAAGCGATCCTTTTCAAATAAGGTGCCGGTTCACAACAAATTGATTATTATGTACTTATTTGTAACTTTTATTGAAAATTAACGAAAAACGACTCGTTTATACACACATTGAGGAATATAATCAACGGCAGTTCCGAACAATTCAGGCATTCGTAGGAAAGCTCCTATGCGGTATATAACGCTGTTATAAATGGAAACCTGCCGGCTAATTATCTCAAAACTGTATCTTTGCATCGAAGAATTTCGATATGAGTAAACAAGGTAAAGTTTTGATGGCGATGAGCGGCGGTATAGATAGTACCGTAGCTGCGCTCATGCTTCACAAGGAAGGTTACGAGGTGGTCGGTATTACCATGAAAACCTGGGATTACGCAACGAGTGCAGGTACGACAGGAAAAAAAGAAACCGGTTGTTGCAACCTGGATAGTTTTAACGATGCCAGGCAGGCCGCGGTACAACATGGATTTCCTCATTTCATCCTGGATATCCGGGAAGAATTTGGAAATTTCGTGATCGATAATTTTGTAGAAGAATATATGGCGGGCCGTACACCTAATCCTTGTGTAATGTGCAATACCCATATTAAATGGCGCGCGCTCCTTAAAAGAGCCGATGCACTTGGTTGTGAATTTATCGCCACCGGTCATTATGCACAGATTCACCGGCATGATAACGGGCGATATTTTATACGCAAGGGAATCGACGAAACAAAAGACCAGAGTTATGTATTGTGGGGGCTTCAGCAGGACCTGTTGGGCCGCACTTTACTACCCTTAGGAACTTATCATAAAACTGAAATACGCCAGATGGCACACGATTTTGGCTACCCCGAACTTGCTAAAAAGTCGGAAAGCTATGAAATATGTTTTGTGCCTGATAATGATTACCGTGGATTTTTAAAGAGAAATGTAGCCGGGCTGGAAGAAAAAGTGAGCGGTGGTAATTTTATCGATAAGCAAGGCAAGATTCTTGGCCAGCACAAGGGCTATCCTTTTTATACGATCGGGCAAAGAAAAGGCCTTGACATCGCCCTTGGCAAACCAGCTTTTGTAACGGCCATAGATCCTGAAACAAATACAATCGTACTGGGAGAAGAAGAAGACCTCAAGGGCAGCGAAATGAATGTAGCTAAAATAAACTGGATCAAATACGATGGCGTAACAGACGGCATGGAATTGCTTACAAAGATCAGGTATAAAGATAAAGGTGCAATTAGTAACCTGCATGCATACGAAAACGGAATGAAAGTTCGTTTTTATGAGAATGTAAAAGGTATTGCCCCCGGGCAAAGTGCTGTTTTTTATGAAGGGGATGATGTTGTTGGTGGTGGTATCATCCAGCGCGTTCCTGTTGCACCGGTCTCTCTGCTGTCGCCAGCAATGGAAACAGCGCATAGCGCTTAAGAAAAGAAAGCAGCCTTTTATGGCATATTCGGGTCTGATTTAGTAACTTTCTGTATTATGAAAAGAATTATTTTATTTGCTTTTGGTCTCTTTTTGCTGGTCCTTAACGCCTGTAAAAAAGAAACAGAAGATTTTGCGACTGCCCCGATCAATGATTACTTTCCACTTGCCGTTGGCAAATACGTTACTTACCAGTTAGACACCTTTAAATATTTACCATTCAGTTTACAGGATACTACGGTCACTTACCAGGCAAAATACCTGGTGGATTCCGTAATCACCGACAACCTTGGCCGGCCGGGGTACCGCATTATCCGCTACCTGCGTAAAACAGCGCAAAACCCGTGGGTACCCGATAATACTTTTATGGCGGTAAATACCGGCACTTCCCTGGAATTTGTTGAAAATAATTTGCGGTATTTGAAATTAAAATTGCCCGTCAGGGATGGCTATACGTGGAAAGGTAATTCTTACATTGATACCTACTCCTTGAATTCAGGTGTAAGGTACCTGGACGACTGGGATTACGCATACGAAGGCATTAATGAGCCGCTGACTCTTGGAGGCATTCAGTTAGACAGTACTATCAAAGTAAATCAGCGGGATGAAGAATTCGGATCGCCCGGTTTTTACAGCGAAAAGAATTTTAGCGCTGAAGTTTATGCAAAAGGCATCGGTCTTGTATACCGCAAATTTCTTCACACCGAATTTCAGCCAGCTACTCCGGGTGGAACAGACGCTTCCTACACAGACGATTCATACGGCATCACCCTTACAATGATCGACCATAATTAATTGTTGCAAACCTGCTACCTCGTTTGTCTTCATAATAAATTATCAACTTATGGATATGAGGAAATTGTTGTTTTTTATTTTTCTATTTGCAGGTCAGTCAGATATTTTCGCTCAATATTCCCGATATATAATCCGGTTAAAAGACAAGACTAATAACCCTTTTTCAGTTACTGCACCCTCACAATTCTTAACACAACGTGCAGTACAAAGACGGGCCCGGTATAATATTCCCGTTGATCAAACTGACCTGCCTGTTAACCCGGCATATCTTGACAGCATCCGGCTGGCCGGCGATGTCACCATCCTTAATGTAAGCAAATGGCTTAACCAGGTTTGCATCTTAACAACGGACGCTGTTGCCCTGAGCAAGATAAATACTTACACTTTCGTATTGGCGTCATCACCTGTTGCGCCCAGGTTGCAAACTGTTCCAATTACAGTTGACCAGGAACCCGATGCCCGAAATAACCTGCGCCCGGTTATATCTACCCGGCCGCAAAATCCTACTGACGTTTATGACTATGGACTTGCCTATCCGCAAATCAATTTGCACAATACTGAATTTCTGCATAACCATGGCTTTAGAGGAGAAAACATGCAGGTGGCTTTGATGGACGCGGGATTTTTTCATTATAAAACCTTGCCTACTTTCGACAGTATGCGCATCAACAATCAGGTATTAGCTACCTGGGATTTTGTTGCCAATGAAGAAAGTGTGAACGAAGACAATGCGCATGGCATGGACTGCCTGAGTACAATTGCGGCTAACCTGCCCGGATCTTTTATCGGTGTTGCTCCTAAGTGTTCCTTTTATTTATTCCGTACGGAAGATATATCAGGCGAGTATCCTATCGAAGAACAAAATTTTGCCGCAGCCGCGGAGAAAGCGGACAGCCTTGGGGCAGATTTGATCTCTGTATCACTGGGCTACAATCTTTTTGATAACAGCAGCTTTAATTACACTTATGCAGATATGGATGGTAACACTACCATTATCGCAAAAGCCGCCGACCTGGCGGCAAAAAAAGGGATGTTAATAGTAGCCGCCGCAGGCAATACCGGTAACAGCAACTGGAAATATATCACTACCCCTGCAGATGCCGACAGTATTTTGGCAGTGGGGGCAGTCAATTCAAACAGGCAGGTAGCGGGCGGTAGTGCCTATGGACCATCCAGCGACGGACAGATAAAACCTGATGTGGCTGCTGTTGGACTCAACGCAGTAATAGCCGATCAAAGTAATGGCGGTCCAACCTATGGTAATGGCACCTCTTATGCATGCCCGATTATGGCTGGTACAATTACCTGTTTATGGCAGGCATTTCCTGAGGTAAATAATATGAGTATCATCGATGCGATACGTAAGTCTGGCGACCGGGCAAATACGCCGGATGACCGGACCGGTTATGGAATACCTGATGCTAAAAAGGCGTTTGTTTTGCTAATTAAAAAATTATTTACCCAACAAATAGGGATTGCGGATACCTGCAAAACCAACATCTCATTTACTGTAAAAGCGGGGGCCAATATGAATGTTGTTGTTGAAAGAAAATTACCGGCAGACATAAACTATACCCCAATCAAAACAATTGATTTCACAGGTGCATTTACCTCCGGCAATTTTACTTATACCGATGATCTGTCTTCCTTGTCAGCTGGCATAAATATTCAATATCGCCTAAAAATGACCATCGCTTCCGACACCAGTTTTTACCTGGATTCTACCGTTGTCGATTATAGCCGGTCCTGTTCCGGCGCGGTAACTGATAACATCAGCATTAATCCGAACCCGGTAACCGACCAACTAACTGTTTCAATTGCAAGAAATATTCCTGTCAAAGCCACCGTAACGATACATTCTTTATCAGGACAAAAAGTTTACACGAACACCCGGCAGGTAAGCGGAGCCCAAAAAATAATCATCCCAATGAAACAATTAAGCCAGGGCGTATATGTTGTAACAGTATTTCTAAACGATAAAAAAGAGGTGGTAAGAAAGATTGTTAGGGAGTGAGGGTTAAGATTTGAGTATTAAGAATTAGTATCCTGTATCAAGTATCCAGCAGTATCCAGTATCAAGTATCCAGTTCCAGTATCCAGTATCCCGCATCCAGTATCCCGCATCCCTCCTATCCCCCATCACAACTTCCTAAACACCGCCACAAACATATTGTCTGCTTTTTTATCATACCCTTTTAGCAATTTCATTTCTAACAATTCACAATTAAAATTTTCTACGGCGAACTCTGCCATACGCTCATTTTCATTTTTAAAGATGGAGCAGGTAATGTAAATAAACAAGCCGCCTTTTTGAAGATGAGGTAATACGCTGGTGATTATTTTTTTTTGAAGAAGGCAATATTCATTTATAGCAGCAGGATTAAAAAAGCAAAGTTGTTCAGGCGTTCTGCCCCAGGTACCGCTACCAGTGCAGGGAGCATCGCATATGATCATGTCAAAATCTAAATCGCCGGGTTTAAAATCAACGCTGGTTATATCATCTATAAAATATTGATACTGTTTTATCCCTGCTTTTTTAAACCTGCGGTGAAGGATCAATATGATTTTTGCCCTGATATCAGAAACGGTCAACATTGTCTTCCTGTTTAAAATATCATTTAGCAAGATAGATTTTCCCCCGCTTGCCGCGCAACAATCCCATACAGACAATTCAGCTTTTGGGTTTTGCAGAGATTGGCTATGCCATTCACCGGTCTTTAGATAATCCAGTACTTTTTGTGAATTGTAATCCTGGATCACTACTTCCTTATCAAGGATAAAAAGGTCCTCCACCCTATCGGAATTAGTTAGCCGTACGCAATGCTCATCCATCAATTTCCAGGGTGACCGTAATCTTTCAAGTTTCTTTAGAACGGATAGCCTTGTTTGGGGCCGGATGCGCATAAAAAGGTCAGGCTGTACCAGGAAGGATGTGCAAAATTCAAGTATTTCAATGTTATCACTTAATTCGTTACTAAAGGGAAAAATATCCGTAAGCGGAAATGTCAATCGCGCAATGGATAATTTTTTTTGAAGGGGCTGGGATATTTGTTCGTTCCATTCTGGCTTAAACTCTTCCATTAATTCAGATGGCCACATATCACACAAAAAAGTGGCCAGGAGCATTTTTTGATCAAGGGGGATTTTAGCGCCTGCAAAGCCCAACCTGAAATTATTGTAACACAGCGCGGATATCTGCCGCCTGTCTTTTGAGCCATATTTTTTATTGGCAGCAAAAAATTGTTTCAAAAAAGTGGCTAAAGGCCGGTCGCCTTTATATGTTTCGATTAATATTTTAGCGGTATTGATGTAAGATTGGAAGCGGCTCATTCAGCATTAAATATAAACGACTGGAATGAACCAGGCAGTAGAAAATGTTATTTGATTATCACAATTCCAACAAGCTTTTAACCGGATCCTTTCCAAATAAAAGCAATGCCGGGTTCTCCAGTAATTCTTTTACCCTTACTAAAAAACTTACCGATTCCCTTCCATCGATAATTCTATGGTCGTAACTAACCGCCACGTACATCATCGGCCTGATAACAATCTGCCCGCCGATAGCCACCGGCCTTTCCTGTATCTTATGCATTCCAAGGATTGCACTTTGAGGAATATTTATTATCGGTGTACTCATTAAAGAACCAAAAACACCACCGTTGGTGATTGTGAAGGTACCGCCGCTCATTTCTTCAATCGTTAATTTGTTGTCCTTGGCTTTTGTCGCCAGTTCAACCACCTTTTTCTCTATTTCCGCCATGCTCAAACTTTCCGCGTTGCGTATTACCGGTACTACCAGCCCTTTTGGAGCGGATACAGCAATTGATATATCACAGAAATCGTGGTAAACTATATTTTCGCCGTCTATCATGGCGTTCACAGCGGGCCATTCCTGTAAAGCAAAGCAACATGCTTTGGTGAAAAAGCTCATGAATCCAAGATTTACACCGTGGATCTCTTTAAACTTATCTTTATTTTTTGTGCGGATATCCATGATCGCGCTCATGTCTACTTCATTAAAAGTAGTTAGCATCGCAGTGGTATTTTTTGCCTCTACCAACCTGCGGCTGATCGTCTTGCGCAGGTTGCTCATTTTTTGCGAATTCTCCTTGCGCCCGAACAATTCAAGCCCGGGTTTTCGACCCGGATTATTGATCGCTTCCAGCACATCCTGCTTTATGATCCTGCCATTACTTCCGCTGGGCGTAACGGATTTCACGTCTACTTTTTTATCAGCGATGATCGCTGCGGCAACAGGCGTAGCTTTTACATTATCCGGTGCCTGGGCCTCCGTGGGTGCCGGTTTGGCTTCTTCTGCTTTTTTTGCAGGTTCCTCCGCTTTCTTTGCCGGTTCTGCAGGCTTTGGCGCTGGTGCAGCATCTTTAACAGCGGCTGCTTCAGGACGGGCAGCCTCATTATCAATGCTACAGGCAACATCACCTATTTTTAAGGTGTCGCCTTCGGCCGCAACTATCTTTAACACGCCAGCCTGCTCTGCATTTATTTCAAAAGTGGCTTTCTCGCTTTCCAATTCCGCTATCACTTCGTCCCTTTCTACCCAATCGCCATCCTTTTTGATCCATTTTACTAACGTAACCTCTGTGATACTCTCGCCAACAGAAGGAACTTTTATATCTATTGCCATTATAATTTTTTATTTCAGCGAATTTCGGTTAATTTAAAGTATTAATAAAATCGTTTTACAAAAAATCTGACCCATAATTAATTTAAAATTATCCCCCGTAAGAAGGTTGTATTTTCAAAATTCATTTTTTATCTTTATATTTAATTAACTGTTACCCAACCGCCAATTAATAATTTAAAGAACCCGTTTACTAAATAATTCGTTACCAGTTGAAAAAAAAATATAATTTTAGCACCTATTCCTCTTACATCACTTTTGTTACCAATAAATCTTGTTTCATGAAGTTCAAAAAATTACACACGACGCTTATGGTGTTCGGTATTGCAGCGTGTAACGTCGCATCAGCGCAATTGTTCATTGACAATGCCCAGTTCTTTATTCAGCCTGGCGCAACGGTTACGGTACAAGGTAATGTTACCAGCAACACTGATATTTTAGGTACAGGGGTTTTGCAGATGAAAGGTGCCGCTGCGCAAAGTCTGAACATGAATGGCTTTACCATTCCTAATCTTGAAATTGACAATGTCAATAATGTAACGCTTGCGGGTGCTGCAAGGGTTTCAGGTGTCGTTACCTTTACAAATGGCAAATTGCAGTTAGGAGCGAATAATTTCACCTTAACCAATACGGCTACATTTGCCGGCACACCTGGTGCAAATAAATTTATTGAAACAAACGGGACAGGACAGGTAGTAAAATTATTGACCGCCAATGTTGCGGCTTTGCAATTACCACTTGGCGCAGGCGCTGTTTACCGCCCGGCATTTATTACCTCCACAGGTACGTATGTTAACGCAAGCGTCGGTTTAAAAGTCGTAGGCGCGGTTGATCCAAACAAGCCGCCGATGATCTCCGATTACGTGCTTACACACTGGCCTGTGACCAGGACCGGCATTACCGGGACTTTATCAGTTACCGGACAATATGATGCTGCAGACGTTAGCGGAACAGAAGCTAATTTAAGAGGTTATTTTTTTAATGGCACCGATTGGACCTCAACCGGCGAAGCTCATGATGCTGCTTTGAACAGGGTAACCGTTCCTGTAACTACCGCTGCCGGTGATGTGGCCGGTATGGACAAATTCGTACTGACAAGAGCAAAAGTATTTTTACAGGGCGCCTATAATTCCATCACCGGCGTTATGACCGATTTATTAAGGACCCCTACCAATTTAATTCCTTTAACTGACCCATACAGATCTGCTCCCTTCACTACCAATTTTGTGCACGTAGCCAATACTATTCCTGAAACTGCAGCCGCAGCTGTATTTACTAACCAGGCTGTAACGGATAATAATATAGTAGACTGGGTTTTTATTGAATTAAGGAACAGCACCGTATCTCCAGGCAATACCGTTTTGCAAACAAGGAGCGCTTTACTAAAGAAGAACGGCGATATTGTTGATGTTGATGGTATCAGCCCGGTAACTTTTAATAATACTCCGAATGGCAGTTTTACCATAGCTGTCCGTCACCGCAATCATTTAGGTATAAGCGCTGATCCCTCCACTAATTTAAAAGCGCTGAACGAAACAAAATCCACTGTTAGCCCGCTTGATTTCACTACTGCTACTGATGCGCAAATCTTTGGCACCTCCGCTGCTTATGTCGTATTGGGAGGCAGGAATGTAATGTGGGCAGGAAATGCCAACTTTAATAACACCGTACGTTATGGTGGTTTAGCCAATGACAAGGATTATTTATTTGTAACCACACTTGGTAACAATCCCCTCACAGTTATAAATAACGTGTACAGTCCCGCAGATATGAATTTGAACCGGATAGTAAGATTCGGAGGCCTGGCTAATGATAAAGATGTGCTATTTGTAAATGCTTTATCAAATAATGCGCTGACAGTCAGAACACAGTCATTACCAAACTAGCGTTATTTATACCAAGCGCTAATTCACTACATACCAACTAAAATTGAACAAATGAAAAAAATATATATCCTGTTACTTAGTTTTTCATTAATTACTTTGAATAGTATTTTCGGCCAATCGATGAAGGCCAGTATTGGTCCCGGTCCTGTTGCTGCCGGAGCTGTTAACGTAGAAATATACCTAAAGGCATTGAGACCCACAGCTGGTGCAGTTACCGAGCAAATAAGCACTTTGGAGCTAAATGTAGGAATACCTACTTCAGCTTTTACTACCCCGCCGACTTTAACTGTTGCTTCAAGCATTTTTGGTGTAGCATGGTCAGTTGAGCCCCCGCTATCAGAAGGTGGTTTTTGGAATTACCATATTTATGAAAGTGCTTTAATTCCAGCTTTACCATTTACAACAGATTTAGAAACTGCCGTAATGGAATTGCAATTAACAGGAGGCGCTCCTCTCCCCATTCTGATCCCTAATAATGTATCACTTGTATCATTGCCCGACGGCGGTACTACTAATGCCATGGCTTTCATCCTTACAGGAACAATTTCAGCTGTAGGCACCGATTTGTATTATTCCCGCCCGTCTGACCAGGGTTATACCACCACTGCCACAAATGCTTTTAGCTATCGCCCTACTTCTGTAAATAGTACTACAGGTGATGCTACTTCAACTGCAACAATGGTATTGGGTACCACTCCAGTTAAATTTGTAGGTTTTAGTGCGATTAAAAAAGATAATAATGCTGTACTTACCTGGCAGATTGAAAATGAAAGCGCAATTACTGACCGTTATGAAATAGAAAGAAGTTTGAATGGCGTTGATTTCAAGAAAGCCTATACTGTTTTACCAAAAAACAATGGCAAATCCAGCAATTCTTATGAATTGACTGATTTAAATTTAACATCTATCCGTTCTTCAGGTATTTTCTATTACCGCATTAAACAGGTGGACAAAGATGGCCGCTCCGTTTACACTACCATAAAAAGTCTTCGTCTAAATACCAAGGGAGGATTTGCACTTGGTGTGTATCCTAATCCTATCAAGAATATTGCAAACGTAACGATCGATCTTGAGCAGGATGCAACTACACTTATCAGCCTTACCGATGCCGGTGGCAAACAGGTTCAGGTAATACAGGTGAAGCTTTTCAAAGGACCGAATATCAAGAATATTAATATGGAAGGATTGGCCGCAGGAAGCTACCTGTTAAAAGTTCAGACACCTACCGAGGTTCAAACAATTCCGGTAATAAAAACGAATTAATTAGACCTTTCAAATATTTAAAAAACCCTGCTTCGGCGGGGTTTTTTATTTGGCGGAATAACCTTATAAATTTATTGATATTGAATTCAGGCAAGGTGTCAAGATCCAAGGTTATACAAAAGGTTATTTTAAACACGAATATTTTTTTGGAGGAAGTTCAAGTAAAATTTTAAAAGATTAGTAGCTATAATAACCAGTGCTATAGTCGAAAGTGGACGATTTTTATGCCAGCGGCATAACCTGTTTGTAGCTATATAAAAAGGTTGGTTTTGCTCCGGCGGAGCAACCTGTACCGGATTGTTGTAACTATACATTTGGTGAAATCTTGCTCAGAAAGATAATTTAACCAGGCTGCGGCGGCATTAAAGGTTACCCGCCCGGGTAAATTGAATAATCTTCTACAAATTGGTTGCCCCTTGCTGGGGCAGGGTTGTCTTATTTGCTGTCTTTCCTATTCTATCCGTTATAATAATTATTTGTTCCCTGGAAGGATTTTTACAATGAAACAAGTCTGCACTTTTATAATTAAAAGTTGTATATATCTATTCCGGTGAGCTATAAAACCTGCTACGTCATCTGCGGCGCCCTACCGGGCTATGTTATCTATTTAGGCCCCAGAGCGGCGATACTTTGGTAAAAAAAATTTCAAATGCATCAAAAGCGCGGTTCGGCGCGGCATTTCCAGGTAACAACATCAACCTTTGCGTTATGGCAATCAATTATTGTGTACGCTGGCTATCTTATCACCGCATTTAAAATCTCTAAAACTGATACACCGTATTTAAACATTAGTAGAATACACCACCAAAAATCCTATTACCTTATCCATAAAAAATGCCGGCTCTTAAACCGGCACCAGGTTGCTATTTTAAAATCCGTTGGTTTAAATTGAAAATGCCTTCTCAATCAATTCCGCCTGTTCCTTTACATGAATCTTGGAATAGCCGGTAGCAGTGGAGGCACTTGCATTCCTGCTTATGATGAAAAAATTTATATTTTTCAGGTTCATCCTTAAGAAGGTGGCAGCACCCATATTGAAAGGCTCTTCCTGCACCCAATGCCAGATGGCTTTGCTGTATTTTTTATACAACTCATCCAATTTTGTCTGAGGCAAAGGATAGATCTGTTCCAGCCGGATCAGCGCAACATCCGTCCTGTTGTCTTTTGCCTGCCTTTCTGCAAGATCAAAATACATTTTGCCACTACACAACAATACTTTCTTCACCTCAGCCGGATCCTTTACAAAATTATCATCGATCACTTCCTTAAATCCTCCTGTTGTAAACTCACTGGCCAGGCTATAACTACCGGGATGACGAAGATTGGCTTTCGGAGAAAAATTGATCAGCGGCTTCCTAAATGACCAGGCAAGCTGGCGACGTAATACATGGAAGAAATTTGCGGAGGTTGTCACATTCGTGATCACCATGTTTAATTCCGCGCACATTTGTAAAAAGCGCTCCATCCTGGCACTGCTATGTTCCGGGCCCTGCCCTTCATAGCCATGAGGCAACAACATCACCACACCATTCATGCGCTGCCATTTGGTTTCGGCTGCCGCTATAAATTGGTCGATCGTAGTTTGAGCACCATTGCAGAAATCACCAAACTGGGCCTCCCAAATCACCAAAGCATTTGGGTTAGCCATAGAATATCCATATTCAAAACCCAATACCGCGTATTCACTTAACAGGGAATTGTAAATGCGGAACGGCGCCTGCATCTCTGTAAACTGATTAAGGCGATTGTATTCCGTGTTGGTATTTTCATCATAAATAACAGAATGGCGATGGCTGAAAGTACCTCTTTTTACATCCTGTCCGCTCATGCGCACGTCTTTGCCTTCTATTAATAAGCTTCCATACGCCATCAGTTCACCGGTGGCCCAGTCAACTTTTTTCTCATCCGTGTACAACTTTATTTTATCCTGTAATAATTTTTCAACTTTCCGCAGTGGTTTAAAATCCGTCGGCCATTTCATCAGTTCATTGAATAATAAAGTAAAATTCTGTTCACTGATAGCCGTAACCGGGGAGTTTTCAAAATCATCTGCCACGGCACGCCTTAAGCTTTTCCACCACAGTTCCGGCTTTTGGAAAGTATAGGGCAATGGGTTTTGTTTTACTTCATCCAACCGCTCCTGCAGATCATTTAGGAATTGCTTTTCCATGTCCTTGGCCAGGTCCCTTGCTTCCGGTTCCCCATTTTCAATCAGGTACTGCGTATATACTTCTCTTGGATTTGGATGCTTATCAATTAATGCATATAGTTGCGGCTGGGTAAACTTAGGCTCATCACCCTCGTTGTGCCCGTGTTTCCTGTAGCAAACCATATCGATAAATATATCGCTGTTGAATTCCTGGCGGTAATGCGTAGCTATTTCAACCGCCTTTACCACCGCTTCCGGGTCGTCGCCGTTTACGTGCAACACCGGCGCTTTTACCATCGCCGCGATAGAAGTACAGTAATCCGAACTACGGGCATCGTCAAAATCGGTGGTAAAACCGATCTGGTTATTGATGACAAAATGTATGGTGCCGCCCGTATAATAACCTTTCAATCCTGACATCTGCAATACTTCGTAAACGACGCCTTGTGCCGCCACGGATGAATCGCCATGGATCAATATCGGCAAAATCTTGTCAAAATCACTATTATACATCACATCGGCCTTACAACGCGAAAAGCCCACTACCACAGGGTCTACCGCTTCCAGGTGGGACGGATTCGGACAAAGTTTCAAGTTGATTTTATTTCCGGAAGAAGTAATTACTTCACTGCTAAAGCCCAAATGGTACTTTACATCGCCGCTCCCCATGGTAGTATCCGGGGTGGCAGTGCCTTCAAATTCACTAAAGATCTGTTCGTAGGTTTTTCCTAAAATATTCGCGAGTATATTCAACCTTCCCCGGTGCGCCATTCCGATCACAACTTCCTGCACATTATTTTGCGAAGCGATATTCAGGATGGCATCAAGCGCCGCAATGGTCGTTTCGCCGCCTTCCAGGGAAAATCTTTTTTGACCAATATATTTTGTATGAAGGAATTTTTCAAACATGACCCCTTCATTCAGCTTTTGCAATATTCTTTTCTGTTGCTCCAGCGGCACCGGCTGAAGCATCGTGTGCTCGACCGCATTTATCATCCAGTCAAGTTTCCTCGTACTGTTATCTGCACGGAACTCAACCCCGAGGTGATGGGTATAGCACTTTTGCAAATGCGCGACTATATTCTTAAGGGCAGTCTTTCCCAGGCCTACAAACTTGCCGGTTTCAAAGTTTGACTCCAGGTCGGCTTCGCTCAGGCCAAAATTTTCCAGGCTAAGGTTTGCCTTGCGGTCCTTGCGCTCACGGACCGGATTTGTTTTAGCTACCAGGTGGCCCTTTCTCCGGTAAGCCTGTATCAACTGGTACACGTTCAGCTCTTTATCAAGTTGTACTGCGTCTATTGAAGGTGTAGCAGCAACCTGGCTTTTAGCACCGTTGACTCCGGCATGGCCGTTATTATTAACCGCAAAATCAAAACCTTCGAAAAATTTACGCAATTCCCCATCTACACTGGAAGGGTCTTTTATAAAATCATTGTACAGGTTTTCGATGTAGGCGGGATGGGCATTCGTGATGTATTGAAAATCTTTCATGTTGAACAAGAAGTTTGTTGTATGGCAATTCAGGAATGCAAATATCGGTCATTTATGTATTAGATGGAAGAGGGATTTTGGCATTAACCGTTAAAAAACTTACAATCACTGCGCTTAATAAAACATAGGCGGTAAAATAATAAAATCCCGGCTCAAGCGAAGCGGTAGTGTTTTTCATGGCTTTTGCGCCCAGGAAAGCAATAAATATGCTGACTGCAAAAACGTCTGCCATGGCCCATTTACTAATCGCACTTATCAGGCGGTGCCATTTTCCGGACGCAGTTTTGGAAAGGAGGATATAAAAAATAATACCTGATTTAACGAGGGGAACGATAATACCAAACAACAATATCAATAAAAAAGGAAAATAATTAGTGCTTTGCCATAAATTTTGCAAGGTGCCCAACACGCTTCTTTTTTCATTAAACAGGTTGATACTAATGAAAAAATTAGCCGAAATGTCGATTTTCAGGATGTCAAGTACGATTCCAAATCCAAAAAATACCAGGGAAACTACATGCATCAATAATAAAATAACTCGATTCATATATGAAATTGCAGCTTAAAATAAATTTCAAGCAGGTAAATACGCTGTTTATAAAATTCCTGGTGAGATATTGCTTGTTTCTTATTTCAAATCCCTATCTTTGCAGCCCAAAAATAAGATTTAAATGGCAAACCATTCAGCAACTAAGAAAGATGTGCGTCAGAGCAGCAAGCGTAATGAACGTAACCGTTATTATGGCAAAACAACCCGTAATGCGATACGTGATATTAAAGCCATAGATGAAAAGGCAGGGGCTATTGAAAAGCAACCGGTTGTGGCTTCAATGATCGACAAATTAGCCAAACGTGGTACTATCCACAAAAACAAAGCGGCTAATTTAAAGAGCAAGCTGGCTAAAAGGATCAACGCATTGGCAAAGTAGTTTTTGCTGTCGTATATAATTATCAAGTCCCGCGAGGTTAGTACCTGGCGGGTTTTTTATAGATCATACTGCGCCGGCACTTTCCCAAATGATCTACTTTCCATTTAGTGAGTGGCAGGTATAAATTTCCCCTGTAAAATTTTTTATCGGTTTATTTCCGTTGCGCGTATTTTCCATAACGGCTAAAAAGGCGTGTGGGAAATTATTGTAGCTTGTGAAAAATTTAACTGCACATGAAGTTTTACGTCACTATTCTTTCCACCTCATTTCTATTATCCTTCCTGTTTTCAACCGCCCAGCAATGCCGCTTTGAAAGAAGCAATGGAAAAGAAACAGCTACTTACTTTGAAGCCATCGACTGGTACAAAGACCTTGATAAAAAATCTCCGTTGGTACTGGTAAAAGAAATGGGCGCCACGGATGCCGGGTATCCTTTGCACTTCGTATTGGTTAGCAGTGACGCGAAATTTGATATCGCGAAATGGCACCGCGAAAAAAAAGTGGTCATCCTCATTAACAATGGCATTCATCCCGGCGAGCCGGATGGCATTGATGCAAGTATGATGCTGGTAAGGGATATCGTGACAAAAAAAATAACATTGCCAGCTAATGTAGTCCTGGCATTTATACCGGTTTACAATATTGGCGGAAGCCTTAACCGCGGATCTTTTTCAAGGGTGAATCAAAACGGGCCGCTGGAATATGGCTTTAGGGGTAATTCACAAAACCTGGACCTGAACCGGGATTTCACAAAATGTGACAGCAGGGAGGCGAAATCTTTTGCCGAAATATTTCATTTACTGGATCCGGACATCCTGGTAGATAACCACGTAAGCGATGGCGCTGATTACCAGCATACCATGACACTGATCAGTACCCAATACGATAAGCTGGGAAAGGGACTGGGCAGTTGGGTAAAGCAGGTATTTGACCCGG
This sequence comes from Ferruginibacter sp., assembly GCA_039916545.1. Lineage (GTDB taxonomy): Bacteria > Bacteroidota > Bacteroidia > Chitinophagales > Chitinophagaceae > Ferruginibacter. The sequence goes on along the minus strand of JBDSLD010000179.1, from coordinate 14,625 downwards.
CTCTGTATAAAAACATGGCGAAAAGAGGATGGATCATGTCGCCATATGTAAATTTTGAAACCGCATCACCCACCAAAGGCATGGAGATGTTCTATGATCCGCCGAGGTACTCTTCAGGATATGCGGCTTTGTTCCAAACCATTTCCTATATACCGGAAACGCATATGCTAAAACCCTACAAGGACCGCGTGCTGTCTACCTATGCGCTGATGCAGGCGATGGCAGAACAGGCTGGTATTTATGCCGATGCATTGCTTACTCAAAGAAGTAACGCCAGGACTGCCGTTACAAAAGATGACTTATTTCCTTTAAGCTGGCAGGTTGATTCTACCAAATATTCCAAGGTCAGCTTTATGGGTTACGACCAGGCTTTTAAGACAAGTGGCGCTACAGGGCTGCAAACTATGTATTACGATCACAACAAACCTTTTACAAAGGATGTAAAATTATTTGATGTTTTCAACCCGGCGAATGCCATAAAAAAACCTACGGCTTATATTATTCCCCAGGGCTGGCACGATGTAATTGACCGGTTGAAAATGAATGGGGTGAAACTGCGGCCTTTTCTCCATGACACATTACTGGAAGTAGAAGCTTACCACATCGATGATTATAAATCTTATCCCCGCCCCTACGAAAAACACCACAAAAACAGTGGCGTGAAAGTTTCTATTACAACACAGCAGATAAAATTCCTGCGGGGTGATGTATATATTCCTATGGACCAGGTAACCAACCGCTATATTGCTGAAATGCTTGAACCAACAGGTGATGACAGCTTTTTTGCCTGGAATTTTTTTGACGCCATCCTTCAGCAAAAGGAGGGTTACAGTGACTACCGCTGGGAAGATGTAGCGGCGGATGTACTGAAGAATAATAGTGTATTGCAGAAAATGTTGACTGATAAAAAGGAAGCAGACCCTACATTCGCTGCTGATGCTGCTGCACAATTGGCATTCATTTATAAAAACTCTCCTTATTATGAACCGGCACATTTGAGGTACCCGGTATATCGCTTTGTTCGATAGCCATCCTGAATAATTTTAGGTAATGCGTATGATATAATCGTGCAATAAATGCACAATAATATATATTTGTTTACCTAAAACAAGCTGCATGAGTAACGAGGTATATTCGATCCCGCTCCGGTACCGTAAGATGGAGAATTTACACATTGTTTTCTGGTTATTGAAAGACATCAGCTGGTGTATGATTTGGCGGCCATTGGGTATTGCCATGATCTTTCCCACCTTGATCATCGCAATCGTTATCGCAATACGTACCAGGCAATTCATGAGCGAGGTATGTCATAATATTGCGATTGTTGTGTGGATCACCGCCAATTCTTATTGGATGGTCAGTGAGTTTTTACATTTTGATACTAATGTCGTATTCGGGGAATATACTTACAAACACCTGGCGCTGATACCTTTTGTAGCGGGCATTCTTGTCTTGGCTTACTATTACTTATGGTGGAAACCAAGGCATAAAGACGCTGTAGAGACGATGTAAAACTAAAAATGTATAGGATTATAACTGACTGTTCTGCAGTTGAAATATTAAGAAAATTACCAGTATTGCCACTACTATTGCTAAAATGATCCATACAGGATTGAACGATTTTTCAATAATAACCACTTCATCTATCGGAGTCTCCAGGCTCGACAGACCCGATTCGCTGAAAGCAGAAGCTGTAAAATGTAATTCGTTAGGATTGGGGCTCTTTTTATTCCTTTTTACGATCACATCCATATAACCTTTATTCTGCTGGTTAATGGCAATCGGAATGCCATCTTTAAGGATAGCAATATCCCTGCCGTAGGCCGACTTCCAGGCGATTTTTACCGGGTACCCGGATTTTACTTTTAATGGTGATACGTTTATTTGTATCTCAGGTCTTTTTTCTGTTTCTATTTGGAGGGTGGCAACAGATCTTTTGGTCCTGTCATGCTTTTCGTTGATCGCCTTTAGTGTATGTGTTGCCGGGCTGGCGGCAACCAGTGTCCGCATACCCTCGGGCATTACTTTCTTGTCATCTAAAAAAACCTGTTGGGCATTGCTCACCTTCCAGTGAATGGTGTAACGGGAATTTTCCAGCAAGACAGGTGCATGTGCGAGCCCGGAAATATTAAATTCAATGACCGGCTTTTTCAGTTCAGGATCAAAAATATTTACATCGATCGATCTTTTTAATTCCTGCGCCTTGCTCTTATATTTATGAACCGCCTGCAGGCAGTAGGTGACATCTTCGGACGGAGAAATTGCTAACGTACCCTTGTTATTAAGTACCACTTTTCCGGGCAATAAACGAATGGATGTGGCATCCCTGGTTTCCCATTCAAATACAATTTTATTGCCCGCATTTACTTCGAGGTCATTCGTTTCGTTTCCATTTGCCCTGAAAAATATTATTTCCGGGATCTTCGGGGCGTCTGCAATTGTTCTTTCAAAATCCTCAGAAAAAAGAACCGTTTCGAGGAAATTTTTGAAAACTTCCAGGGATGGTATTCGCTGGTTAAAAGTATCCGGGTTTCCATTTTTATTAAAACAATAAACCATGGTGCTCGAAAATAGTTTGTGCTTTTCTTTGAGATATTTATTCAGCCGGCCGATGGAACGGGCGGTCAGGTCCTCTCCCTGCTCATCGAGGTAGAATGAATACAGTCCCATCAGGTAGATAAGGTTAAGAAGATTCAGGAGATCTCCCCGGATTTTTTTTACTTCCGCCCTTGTAAAGCCTGCATTCTCCACATAAAAATCATAGGCAGGCGCCCAATAATCTTTACATCCGTACATTTTAGGAACGGGCATGGTAGCCAAAGAGTAGGTGCTGTCCAGGTCAATGATATAAAAATCCCCTTTCCCGGAGCGCAAAAAATTTTTGGGGTCAAAATCAGGAAACCAAAAACCACTGTCATGGATACTTTTGATGGCATAAAAAAGGTCTTCCGCCAATTTACAGGGTTTAAAAGTAAATCCTTCCCGTTGCAGGCTGTCAAGGGTTTTACCATGAATATATTCCATGAAAAGGTAGATTACCGCATTTCCATGTTCTGTTGTTTGAACCAGGTCGAATACTACCGGCAACCCTTTCAGTTTTTTTCCTTTGATCTTTACCAGGAAATCATATCCTGAAATATCAGTACTTTTTTTATCGAACCTTTTTATAAAACATTCCACCAGGTCTACTCCATCGATCTTCACCGGGTATTTAAAAAAATCACCTGCAGACACTTTCCAGTTCCTTTTTACATTCTGGTCCTCGTGAACAGGATCGAAATCAGACTCATACGAAACAATATGTCCATTGATAATTACCTCCATCAGCCGGCGTTGTTTATTCGTTCTAAAATAATCAATGTTTTATCATCGTGAGTTTTTTGCGGGATCCGTGCGATATTTTGCCGTATCATTTCTACAATGCCCGGGTTGTCTGAAGATAGTTGCGCTTCTGTGATCCGTCCGATCCCATCTGTAAAAGCAAATACGCTTTGGATTTCCCCGGCAGATTGAGTCAGCCATTTCGGGGTATTGTGTTTTATGATAAAAGCTTTTGAAGGCTCATCATAATCAAGCCGGAAGGCGATCCTGTCATTTTCGCCGGTTGGGTCAGCGGTAAATTTGAAATTCTTAAACAAGGTTAATTCGCTTCCTGACTTTTTAAATGGGAAGATTTTTGAGTCCCCGGTGCGGAGTGCAAATAAGTGGCCGTCATCATAAAAACATCCAACGATCGCGGTGGTAGAACAAAGGGGTTTGAATCCTTTCCCGATCGCTTCGAGTATAGCCTCCTTTTTTTCTGCGGGTTCATTGTTCAATCTTTTCTCCCATTCCTCCGCTACATATTTACCTGCAGCGGTCAGTAATTTATCTAAAGGCATTTCTGCAGGATCGTAATTATAAATATTTTTCTGGATAAAATGACCAATGCTCTGGGCCAGTAACCGGCTCGAAAAAATATGAGATTCTTCGTACCCGCTCTCTTCCTGCTTTGTATCGGAGCCTTTAATTAAGAAAGATTCAGATGTACCATCCAATATCCAGAAATAGGTTTTGCCGGGTAAAGAAACCGATCCGGCAATGTCTTCGCCGAGTTCCGTATCGTTGTTGCCGGTATCCTTTCGCGGGCCGGCGGATAATATGATCTCCGTTTTTATATAAGAAATCGGAGTGGGCGGACCGGTGACAGGTTTGATCAAAGTTTCTTCCAATTTTTCAACAGGGATTAATGCCTGCGCCTCCTGGCTCTTCGACATTAGTTCCTTTAACCTGTCGATGATGACCAGGTAATTACTATTCGCTTGTCCCTGCACCTTGTTTTCAGTCGCCATTTTTCGATTCTTAAAAAACAAGACAACAGCAATGGCTGTAGAAATAATAAAACCTGCAATCAACCAAATGGGAACATCCTCTTTGCCAGAAGCTACTGCTACAGACTTTCGCTTATCTTCAATGGCCTTTTTCTCCGCCAGTTTTCTATCCGCTTCCTTTTTTTCAGCTTCATTTTTGGCTGTTTCTTTGTCTGCGGCTTCCCTTTTATCTGCTTCCTTTTTTTCAGTCTCCTTTCTTTCAGCTTCTTTTTTCGAGATCTCCTTTACCTGGGCTGCTTTTTTCCCGGCCTCCTTTTTGGCTGTTTCCTTTTTGTCAGCCTCCTTTTTGTCAGCTTCTTTTTTCGCAGCCAGCTTTTTTTCAGCTTCCTTCCGGGCGGCTTCTTTTTTATCAGCCTCCTTTTTTGCAGCTTCCTTTTTGGCTAATCCATCTTTTAGAGAATCCAGGTGGGCCTGTGTCGAATCCTGGCAGAAACTTATTTCAGAAAGGCATATCAGTACCGTAATTAAAAATACTTTAATCATACCGGAAAATTAAAGTGAAAAATTAAATTTCCCTGACGACAGTGGTCGCTTCTTCAAGGCAGGTCGGACAAAACCCGCTGGCACCACTGGCCATCCGGAACAGGCCTTTCAGGTTGGTCAGTTTGTTAGGTTCATCAAATAAAAAGAATTGATCCACTTCAGGATGGCGGGGGCATTTGCTTACCAGCTCTTTTAATTTATGGTAATCACTATCCTCGCTTGTTCCATAATAGGCGCCCATCAGCAGGTCGATAACTTTTCCATCATACTCGAGCTTTTTAAAGGGACTGGCGTTGATCTTGGTTTTGCCATCGCCCATGTATTGGCCACCATCGGTAAATAATAGTACCCTTACATTAGGTATCTGGTGATTCATAAGGTCATCGTCGAGCACCATCTGGATGCGGGGTTTGTATTCCCCCAATGCGGTTATTTCAGAATTGATAAATTGCTGCGTGAACTTAAAAGCCGCCTCCAGTGCGCCGTTTATATCCGTGGCGCCCTTTTTCTTCTCCATCTTATCCTTCAGGGCCTGTTCAAGTTTTGACACGTCCCCATATTCTTCCACCAGGTTTTTTATACTGGTGTAAGGAACCAGTGTGTCAATTTTATGGTCGAAACCCAATATCAGTACATAGGCATATTCTTTTAACGGGTTGCCTGACAAAGAAAATATGCCCGCAGAAACGCTATTGGCAATCAGATCTTTCTTTAACATAGGATGGTCGTCAAAAGCAGGCTCCCACATTGATCCGGAGCAGTCGAGCAACATGATACATAATCCGAGGTCATCCATGGGGGCAAACGGATCAGGCTCAATTATCCGGTTAGCCTTTGATTTCTGGCGGGCGCCTTCCGGCAAAGTATTGTATCCTTCCTGCCCGTTCGATACCGGTTTTTTTATTAAGATCCCCTCTCCATAAGCGCATTGCGGGCAGAAATAACTATTTCTTTCTGCTGTTACGGTATCGTAAACATGGTCCTTATTTTTGATACACACCCATTCAAAACTATCCATAAGAAAATTTTTAATATTTTATTTTAAAAATCGCGGTTGCCAAAAAATTCCGGTTCTAATGTAATTCATTTGTATCGTAAATTTTAGCATTATATCATAAAAATCTGATGAAGATATATGCTACGATGAAGCCCCATAACCAAATGCTGATATTGAATATACGCTGCTTAACTCCTCCAGCTGTTTTTAATCAAGGCGAACCTTAAAAGGTTCGCTATCGCTTTAAGCTTTCCCGGTGTATATTTGCAACCGCTTTAATTAAAGTTTAATAGCAGTACAACCGTTGAACGGAGCGTCGCCAATGAAGCTCAATCAAGGCTCAACTGCCGGTAACAACAATATAAAATCATAAACACATTTCCATGTACCGTTCTCATACCTGTGGCGAATTAAGGATTGCCGATGTCAAAAAAGAAGTTACGCTCAGCGGTTGGGTGCAGACCGTCCGCAAATTTGGCAGCATCACATTTGTAGATATCCGTGACCGCTATGGCATCACCCAATTGTTATTTTCAGAGGCGCTCAATGCGAACCTTGATGCCAACCCATTGGGAAGAGAATTTGTGTTGCAGGTGAAAGGCACGGTGAATGAACGCACCAGTAAAAACCTGAATATTCCCACCGGGGAGATCGAGATCGCTGTTGCTGAATTTAAGATCCTGAATAAATCTGCCGTACCTCCGTTTTCTATACAGGATGATACGGATGGCGGCGATGAATTGCGGATGAAATACCGGTTCCTGGATCTGCGCAGGTCGATCGTGAAAAAGAACCTGGAACTTCGGTACGCAGTGGGCCGCAGTACCCGCAATTATCTCCATGAAAATAATTTTATGGATATTGAAACGCCCTTCCTGATCAAATCTACCCCGGAAGGCGCCAGGGATTTTGTAGTACCCAGCAGGATGAATGCGGGACAGTTTTACGCATTGCCGCAAAGTCCGCAAACGTTTAAGCAATTATTAATGGTAAGTGGTTTCGACCGCTACTACCAGATCGTAAAATGTTTTCGGGATGAGGACCTGCGTGCAGACCGCCAGCCTGAGTTTACACAGATAGATTGCGAGATGAGTTTCGTGGAGCAGGAAGATATCCTTAACATGTTTGAAGGCCTGGTTAAAAGGATTTTTAAAGACGTAAAAAATATTGACTACACGGAAGTAGTGGAACGCATGACCTGGGAAAATGCCATGTGGACGTATGGCAATGACAAACCTGATATCCGGTTTGAAATAAAGATCGCTAACCTGAAATTTCCTGCACATACATTTCCTCAGCAGGCAGCTCAACCGGCGTTGATCGATGGCGCGTCCTTTGGTGTATTTGATGATGCCGAAACAGTATTGGCCATCGCGATCCCGGGCTGTAGCGAGTACACCCGCAAGCAAACGGATGAACTAGCGGAATGGGTTAAACGCCCGCAGATAGGCATGAAGGGTTTGGTATTTATAAAATGTAATGCGGATGGTACTTTTAAAAGTAGCGTGGACAAATTTTATAATCCGGAAAGGTTAAAAGCGATCGCTGAAGCGGCCAGCGCAAAAGCGGGCGACCTGGTTTTAATATTGGCTGGTGCAGAAGAAAGGACAAGGAAAGCAACCAGCGACCTGCGTATGTACATGGGCGAACGCCTTGGCCTGCGCAAGGCCGGTGATTTTAAATTGTTATGGGTATTGGATTTCCCTTTATTTGAATATGCTGAAGAAGACAACCGATGGGTTGCCAGGCACCATCCGTTCACATCGCCTAAACCGGATCATATCGATATCATGATCAATAATAATCCTGTGATAGAAAATGCTGCTGAATACCTGGCCCATCCTTACGCTGGCATCAAAGCCAACGCATATGACATGGTGTTGAATGGCAATGAAATTGGCGGTGGTTCTATCCGTATTTTTCAACGGGCGCTGCAGGAAAAAATGTTTGCGGCCTTGGGAATGGATGCAGAAGAACAACAGCATAAATTTGGTTTTTTATTAGGTGCATTTGAATATGGTGCGCCTCCGCACGGTGGATTAGCATTTGGATTTGACAGGCTTTGCGCTATATTAGGTGGCAGTGAGAGTATCCGTGATTTTATTGCTTTTCCGAAAAATAACAGCGGCCGGGATGTGATGCTGGATGCGCCGTCAACCATTGATGCCAAACAATTTGAAGAATTGCAGATCAGGTTAGATCTGAAATAATGTTTGGGTTCGAGAAACACGAACCGAGGCTGGAGTTACAGAGCAAAGTGGATCTGAAGAATGTTCGCAATAATATTTTGGTTCGTAAAGAACATACCGAGGCTGACTAAATCTAATTATTTCTTAACTTGAAATATGACTATAAGTCAAATACCGCTGGCAGAACGTTTGCGTCCTAACACTTTAAACGACCTTGCCGGCCAGCAACACCTCACTGGCAAGGGAAGCATTTTACGTACCGCCATTGAAAATGGCAAGGTACCCAGTATGATCCTTTGGGGACCGCCCGGCGTTGGTAAAACAACCATTGCCAATATCATCGCCCAAACTTTGCAGGTACCTTTTTATACTTTAAGCGCCATCAGCAGCGGTGTAAAAGAAGTCCGGGAAATAATTGAAGCGGCAAAATCACAACAAAACGTGATCCTGTTTATTGATGAGATCCACCGTTTCAACAAGGGCCAGCAGGATGCATTTTTGGGCGCAGTGGAAAAGGGAGTGATCACCCTGATCGGCGCCACCACAGAAAACCCGTCCTTCGAAGTAAACAGTGCCTTGCTCAGCCGCTGCCAGGTTTATATTTTAAAGCCATTGGATGAAAGCGAACTGGTTGCCTTATTGCAGCATGCCATTGATGCGGATGAAATTTTGAAAACAAAAAAGATTGAATTAAAAGAAACCGCGGCCCTCATTAATATTTCCGGTGGGGATGCGAGGAAGCTTTTTAATTTACTGGAACTGGTAACGGAAGCCCTGGGCGATGATATTGTAATAACGGATGACAAAGTAATGGAGATCGCCCAACAGCGCATTGCCATTTACGATAAAAGCGGTGAACAGCATTATGACATCATTTCGGCATTTATAAAATCTATCCGTGGCAGTGATCCCAACGCAGCCGTATACTGGCTTGCGCGAATGATCGAAGGTGGAGAAGACGTAAAATTTATTGCCCGTCGTTTGTTGATACTGGCTAGTGAAGACATCGGCAATGCCAATCCGAATGCCTTATTGTTAGCCAATGCTACTTTTGATGCCGTCAATAAAATCGGCTATCCCGAATCTGCCATCATCTTATCTCAATGTGTAACCTATTTAGCAAGTTCGGCAAAGAGCAATGCGGCCGTGGTAGCTATCAGTGAAGCCAAATCGGCTGTACAAAAATATGGCGACCTGCCTGTTCCTTTGCACATCAGGAATGCTCCTACCAAATTAATGAAGAATTTAAATTACGGGAAGGGGTACGCTTATTCACATAACTACGAAAATAATTTCTCTTCGCAGGAATATTTACCCGATGAAATTTCCGGAACAACATTTTACAAGCCTGGCATCAACGCAAGGGAAGAAGAATTAAGAAAATTCTTAAGATCGCTTTGGAAGGATAAATATAAATATTAGCTGTTTCTGTTATACGCTATAAGTTCTCCCAGGCTCCCCCAGGCAGATTTCTCTTGTCATTATTATTTGATAGGTCCTTTTATTTATATTTTTGTACAGATGCAAAAAAATCTACTCTTCCTTTGCCTGTACATTTCCTGCTTTTCATTTACAGCATTTACACAAAAGGACAGCACTGTTTATTTTAAAGGAGCGACCAAAGAGAACCGGGATAAACTTCACCGGAATTTTTTACAAAATACGATCACCGGCAATTTATCACTTCCACTAAATGAGGAGACCGAGGATAACTGGATCGATGCTTTTGGAGCAATTGAATTACTACATTTTAAATCGCCCTGGACGGATGGCCGGATCGGTATCGCCTTTGATTCAATAACAAAAAGAAGTATCGATTTTCAACGGGCATTACTGGAGCTTGCGTATGCCAGCTTTCGCGGCCGCTTTACAAAACAAGTGACTGCGCTACTCAACAATACTAAAGAAGCCAAAATATTCGCCATGGGCGCCGAATACCTGCTGTTGAATAATAGTCTTGCGGCTGCGGGCATCAACCTGGAAAATAAAAAAAAGCAGCTTGTAAAAAGTGAAAAAGATGAGGCGATCGTCGGACAGTTATTGTACAGTGTACAACACAGACCTGGTCCAACAAAGAATGTTCTGTTCGCAGCTATTACTAACCGGGGCTTTTTAAAGAACCGGACTATACTTTACAGTTTTCAGCGAAAGAACCGGAATTTTCCAGGCCTGGCATTGATCAGGGATTCTGCCGGAAATTTTATTAAAAAAGAAAATGGCCAAATTTTTTCCGTACCGCAATTGGCAAGAAGCATCAATGGCCTCCCCGGCTACCTGACCAATGGCAACACGCCGCAAGGAATTTTCAGGATGTATGGGTTCGATACCAGTAAAACTTATTTTATTGGCCCTACTACTAACATACAATTAACCATGCCTTTCGAAACCAGCCTGCAACATTTCTTTAATGACTCCACCATCAACGATTCGATTTGGACCGAAGAATGGTATAAAAAATTACTGCCGCCCACGCTTAAAAATTACCGGCCGCTGTACGAATCCTTTTATGCGGGCAAAGCTGGCAGAACAGAAATTATCGCCCACGGTACTACTGTTGACCCGCAATATTATGCCGGTGAAATATATTACCCGCAAACTCCTACCATGGGTTGTTTGTGCACAAAAGAAATATGGAGCGATATAGATGGCAGAAGGTTGGACAGCGACCAGCAAAAACTGGCAACCGCTTTGCAAAACGCCGGCGGTCCCGATGGATATTGCGTGGTAGTAGAAATAGATGATGCGCAGCAACCCGTCACCATTGATGAAATCTTACCTTTGTTGACGAGATGACGCATAAAATAAAGCACGATATTGAAAGCAGAAGTGATATAGAAAAACTGATCGTTTACTTTTATCAAAAAGTAACAATCAACCCTGTGATCGGTTTTATTTTTTCTGAAGTAGTCGATATGGATTGGGAACATCATGTGCCCGTGATCGTAGATTTTTGGGAGACCATTTTATTAGATAACCCGGTATATCAAAAGAACGCCATGGAAGTTCATTACCACCTGAATAAAAAGATCGCCCTGGAAAGCAACTATTTTGAGACCTGGCTGTCATTATTTTATTCTACGGTGGATGAATTATATGAAGGCAAAATAGCGAACCTGGCCAAGACCCGCGCCAAATCCATAGCTGCTGTTATGCTGGTAAAAATGGAATCGATCAATAATAAAAAATCATTGACCTGATGGAACCAGACTGGCGATTCAATTCTTTCACTGAACTATCTGTCGCACAATTATATGCCATCCTGCAATTGCGTAATGAGGTATTTGTAGTAGAACAAAATTGTGTGTACCAGGACGCGGATAACAGGGATGAAATGAGCATTCACCACATGGGCTGGATCGATAATATCCTGGTTGCATACTGCCGTATTTTACCGCCGGGAGTTTCCTACCCGGAAGCCAGTATTGGCCGGATCGTAACAGCACCGGGTTACAGGCATCTCGGCTATGGCCGGAAGCTCGTGGAAATGGCCGTGGGCTTTACACTGGAGCGGTTTGGCACCAGGAAGATCACCATCAGTGCACAACTTTACCTGGAAAAATTTTATAAATCGCTGGGTTTTGTCCAGGTAAGCGAACCGTACCTGGAAGATAATATCCCACATATTAAAATGCAATTCACCTTCTAATTTTCCTTTTTTTATACAATATTCCGGTGATCGCTACGTTAGGAGTTTGCCGCTACTTTTGTAGGCTTTTCAAGCTATGAATTTCGGATGGCCCCTATACCCTTAAATCCGTACGTGCATGAAGAATCATCTACACTGTTCTATTCGTATAGGATTATTTTTCTTTCTATTTATTTTTTGTTTATCTATATCCATCCAGGCACAACATTTTATTTTAGGCACCGAAAAAATGAAGATCGAGGCAGGACTGAATTTTGGTCCAACTTTCTTTTTAGGCGACCTGGGCGGCCATCGCGGAAAGGGGTCTACCTTTATCAAGGACCTTAATGTTCCGCTTACCAAGATCATGAAGGGTGCGTTTATTTCTTTTTATCCTGCTGAATGGTTTGGCTTCCGGGTGGCAGCGCAGTACACTTATGTGGAGGGAAAGGATGAGTTAATCAATACCAGCGGTGAAGACGAGTTGTACCGCAAACAAAGAAACCTGGATTTCAGAAGTAACATGTTTGAAGCTTATGCCGCGGTGGAGATCTATCCCCTGCAGCTACTTTTTATAAATAGAGAGGAAGCCTACAACCCCAAATTTCGCCCATATATTTTTATCGGTGCAGGAATGTTCCGGTACAACCCTAAAGGCTCGATTACAGATCAGAACGGCAATGTTACCTGGCACGAATTGCAGCCCCTGCATACAGAGGGGCAGGGATTTCCCGAATATCCTGCAAGAAAAACTTATTCACTTACCCAGATGAATATCCCGTTTGGCGGTGGAATAAAATACATTGCTTCTGAGCGGCTGAGCCTTGCCATAGAAGTACTGTACAGGAAAACATTTACGGATTATATTGACGACCTGAGTACTGACTACATCGATCCAAAACTTTTTGACCAGCACCTATCCGCAGCCGATGCAAATATTGCAAAACAAATAAACGATAAAGCATTTACCAGCTATATTCCCGGCTCCCCCAGGTTTGTGCCAGGGTATCAACGTGGCAACCCCCAAAATAATGATGCCTATTTTTCGTTTGTATTAAAGCTGGGCCTAAGGTTGGGCGATCTTTATAGCGGCTCTTCCGAGGGTAACGCGATAAAAAAAGCAAAATGCCCTGCACGATTCTAATTATCAAAATCCAGTAATACCCCCATGAAAAACAACCTACAGGCCAATCCTTTATTATTTAAGCTGATCATTTTGTTGGCTTGTTTCATGCTAACCATTGTGTATAACCAATCGAAGGCTGCCGGAGTGCCGGCGCGTTTGCATACTACCAATAAAATAGCGGTTAATTTCAAGCACAATTCAGAAAAAAATGAGTTGACGATCCGGATCAAATCCGGCACAGAAAATACCCTGCAGCTATTTATTTTTACCGCGGATGGTATACTGATCAAAGAAGTCGCGGTTTGTGCGCATATGGTTACCACCGTCAAAGGCCTGGGCAGGGGGCAATACATATATGAATGTTTTGACAATGATGAAAGAGTGAAAAGTGGCAGTTTGATAATAAAATAAATTTGTAATCGTTTGGTGATGATTACCATTGATAGCAAGTGATATAGCAGAAGTTGAAACCCTCGGGAACACGTACATGCCTGTGCAGTGAAATCTCTGAAACCACCACTTAAAAAACTTCATTATTGATCTTTGCTACTCAGGAGCCCGTACTTTGAAAGTATGGGCCTTTTAATTTGGAGAATATATTTCATAAAATGCTGACTTATAAAATCGCACGGGCAAATCAACAGCTTACCCTATCACTCAGATATCATCATCCGGGTCAAAATTAGCCATAAAACTCTTTGCATCGAATGGCTCGTCATCGTCAGGGAAGCTAGTCGGATCGTTGAACAGGTGCCATTCATCAGGCAGGTCATTTTCTTTATCGAATGATCCTACCCATTGAATAAATATTTTTTTAAATTCATCTATTTCTGTCTTTACTACATCGAGGTATTTGTCTTCAATTTCGTGAAGGGCACTGCATGCCCACAGCTGGGCCTTTAACTGGCAAATATTTACTTTAATGATAACCGCGTTCTCCATCAAAATGCAGTACACTCCATCCATGCCCATCGCACCTTTTATTTTGGCGGGAACGATGGTGGCATTTTCCAGCATCAGCCGCCGGGTTACTTCCGCATGGTCATCATCGGGCAATACATCACAAATGGTTTCGGTAAGATTTAAGATGTCGATAGATTTTTTAAACAATGCCCTGCCATGAATCCTGGCAGGTTTCCAGTTTTCACTGTTGTCATCTTCCTCCTCATCAAAGCTACCGGCGTCTAAAAAATTACCCAGGTTATCATCATTCATAAGAGAATTTTATATTAATTCCGCCTTTAAATATTGCCCCGTAAAACTTGCTTTTACCTTTACCAAATCTTCAGGAACACCTTCGAACAGAACCAATCCGCCACCACCGCCGCCTTCCGGTCCGATATCAATAATGTGATCCGCCACTTTTATAACATCCATATTGTGTTCGATCACCAATACGGTGTTTCCCCTGTCGACTAATTTACTCAATACCTCCAACAGGTGCCGGATATCCTGGAAATGAAGACCTGTAGTTGGTTCATCTAAAATATAAAAAGTTTTGCCGGTATCTTTTTTACCTAACTCGGTAGATAATTTCACCCGTTGTGCCTCGCCACCACTAAGGGTTACCGCGCTTTGACCCAGTGTGATGTAACCTAATCCAACCTCTTTTAATACTTTTATTTTACGATAGATAAAAGGTACCGCCTGGAAAAAGTTCACTGCTTCATCTACCGTCATATCCAGTACGTCGCTGATGGATTTTCCTTTGTAACGGATCTCTAAGGTTTCGCGGTTATATCTTTTACCGTTGCATTTTTCGCAATGAACGTACACATCCGGCAAAAAATTCATTTCGATCACCCGCATGCCCCCGCCTTCGCAAACATTGCACC
>JBDSLD010000178.1:0-12253 GCA_039916545.1 Ferruginibacter sp. | reverse complement strand
CATACAATGTAAACAACGGCAAAGGCCACGATTACCATCAAAGGAGATCCATTCTTTTTATTTAAGGTATTCATGCAATTATTTTTCGGGGATGATCAATTGTTGTTGTTCTTTCACAGTTTCCAATACGATGGTAGTTCGGGTAGAAAGGATATTTTTTAATTTGCTAAATTGATTGCGCATCAGTTCCATCAGTGAGGCGGAGTCGGCGGTCCTTATTTTTACCAGGTAACAATCTTCGCCGGCGATGTGATGCACTTCCTGTACTTCAGGAATCTTGGCCAGTTCTTTCCCGGTGGTACTACAACCAAGGCCATCAGCGGCTTTCATAAAAACGAAAGCCAGCAGTTTTTGCTGCAAGGGCGCAGGATTCAAACGCGTGGTGTATTGAAGGATAACATTTTTTTGCTCCAGCTTTTTTACCCGCTCCAATACACCGGAGGGCGCCATGTTAAGTTCCCTCGCAAGGTCGGCATTGGATATCCGCGCATTTTCCTGCATCAGCCGAAGTATGCTGAGGTCAACCTTATCCAAAAAAATTTCACTATCAACTATCATTCTGTAAAACTAACAATTTTAAGAATAATATTCAAATTATTTTATAAAATATTACTAATAGTTCTTAATTAAGCGTATAAATACGAATTTAAGTTAGTAAAACCTCGAATGAAATGTAATGGAAGAAGTGCGAAAGTGATGGATATGTGAAGTATGTGGCGCCTAGAGAGCCCATGTTTTAAAATGATGATTAGCTATGAACACGCAACTCTTACTGAGCTTAATACATTGATATTTATGGCAATTCCTAATTGATCGCATTTTGCTTTTTATAGTAAAATTTTATAGGCGCAGGACTTTGCCCACAAGTGTTCAAAATTTTGGTTAGCAGAATTTTATTGGTGAAGGGTCATTGCACAAGGCGGCGATAATAATATTCTTAACAGCGCTATCTCTCTTTTAGTATTTGTGCATTTGCTGCTACAAAAAAGAATTCTCGACTATTTTCGTCTTTACCTCATCCATCACAAGTAGGTCCCAGCGGGGTTTTCACAGCAACGATAGCAAATATAAATGAACAATCCGTGAAACCCTGCTGTTGAAAAGCGCTAACCCCCGTTACACTTATTTATTCCGGCAGATTAGCCACTTTTCGCGATGATCCGTAAATTTAAATAATGAGATATTTTATCTGCTGATACTAGTGCAGGGATTTAGAAAAGCGATGGCTCTTTTCTGCAGCAGGGTTTCACGGATTCTTCTTTTATAGTGTTGACGTGTGCTGTGAAAGCTCCGCTGGCACCTACTTGTGATTGATTTGACTGAACTATCCAAGATTTTATCAGTTAAAAACAAATGCCAGGATAGACTAAGGGTAAAGCTTTTTTCTGAAGCAGGGTTTCACGGACCGTCTTTTATAACTTTAGACGCATGCTGTGAACACCAGATTGGACGTGCTTGTGATGAGTCGGATCTAATTTGCTGATAAATTGAAAACAAGTCTTTTGGTTAAGACTACTACAAGTGTCCGGAACTTTGGAACCCTGCGACGATAACATTGACTATAAAAATCCTATGCCTTCTTTTAAACTCTTCATGAGTTTAATATCAAGGTGATACCCTACCCGAATTTCACCGAAGTCATGGTAAGCGAGCCGCCTACAGCTTTGTCATTAAAAAATGAAGTGTTGTCTTTATTGCCTTTCAGGCCGATGGAGTATAGCAAGGGCAGGTAATGTTCCGGTGTTGGAATAGCCAGCCGTCCTTCCTGGCCTAAACTTTCATAATTGATCAGCGGCTGGTGGTCGCCGTTAGTGATAAGGTACTTAAACTTTTCATTTAATTTTAATGCCCAGTCGAACCCATAGCCAGGTTCATTTATTTTATTCCAGGCAACCATACCAAGATTATGGATCATGTTGCCACTGCCGATAATGAGCACGCCTTTTTTTCTTAGACTGTATAATTCCTTCGCAAGCTCGTAATGATATTGCGGAGGTTTTGTATAGTCGATACTCAATTGTAAAACCGGCATATTGGCTGTAGGATACATGTGCCTTACAACTGTCCAGGTGCCATGATCAAGGCCCCAGTCATGATCCTGCTCTACATGAGCCGATTTAATGAGCGCAGCGGTTTCCAATGCAAGTGACGGACTTCCCGGAGCATTGTACTGAACATCAAATAATGCTTTTGGAAATCCTCCAAAATCGTGAATGGTTTTTGGAAAATCCATCGCCGTTATCAGCGTGCCCTTAGTAAACCAGTGGGCCGAGACTACCAACACTGCAGCAGGTTCAGGAATTTCCTTTGCCATATTTGTCCACCTGCGACTGAATTCATTGTCTTCAATGCCATTCATAGGAGAACCGTGACCGATAAATAATACCGGCATCAGGTTCTCCTGTTCTTTAAGCTCACCGGTAAATTTATTGAATGCAGATAAACCTGTCATATCTATAATTTAATGCTATAGTTTGATGTGTACTTTTTGAATTATCCAGGTTTGTCACCCTTCGCACCAGGATTTTTTGATGCTAACCATTTTAGGTTACATCACACTTATGGCCATGTATTTGGCAGGTGCGAAATTAATGGATAAGATCAGCTTAAACCAGTGCTTTTTTATAAGGCATGTCGGCCTTGATAAACAGCGGCTTCAATGTAAACCATGCTAATGCCGGAAAAAAATGCATCGGTACTACTAATCCAGGGAACAATTCCGGTGCTTCAATATCGATGGGCAACTTCGCACCGAAAGCGGTGAAGATACTTGCAAAAGAAAAAATTACAAATATTAAGTTGAAAACAATCTCACCTTTGTTCCTTAGCCATTTATTAGCTAACCAATAACCCGATGCCGCCACCAGGCTGCTCAAAACAGCGGCAAGAATAATAGTGACTGGTTTTGCGATACCTGCAAAATCCGCACCCAATGACATCGCATATACCTTTTGATAAATAATTGATGCGATGCCTGCAAGTATTCCTGAGACGGCGCCAAGTAATAAAGAATTTTTGAACATAGTTTTATTTTTTAATCTTAATCCATATATGGCCAAACAATAGTCAGCACATTATTTCACAACCGGCACAGACACATTAACCTTAATCACCTCTCCCACTTCACCACCCGGCTCACCTATTTTAAAGTCATTCCTGTTTATATTGAAAGCACCTTCAAAAGTACCGCCATTGCCACCTCTTTTAAATGTAAACGGAAGGCTTACTTCCCTGGAAATACCATGCAACTGCAGGTCGCCAATGGCGGTGTAACCCACACCGGTCTTTACGATCTTCTTAGATGTGAATTTGATTACAGGATACCTGGATGCATCAAACCACTCAGCACTTTTTGCATGTTTATTCTGCATGCCGTTGCCAGTGTTTATGCTAAGGATATCAATGCTGATATCAAATTTAGAAGTCGCAGGATTTTGTTCATCGAACACAACATTTCCGGTAAAGGTTTTAAAAATACCGCTTACACCTGTTGTTGCAAAATTGATATTAAACTTATCCGCTATTTTCCACGTTGTTGGCAAAGTGAATGCAAACACTGTGGAAAGAACAGCTATCGTTAGTATCAAATAAAATACCTTTTTCATATTATGTATAATTGTTGTTGAAAATAGAAAAGCAAAGGCTGAATATTATCAGCCTTTACTGGATAATTATTTCCCGAACTCGCCATCCGCCTTAATAGTTACTTCGTCACCAACCACGGCAACCGGAAATCCATCGCCGATACCGAAATCAGAGCGTTTAATGGTACCCGTTACCTGGAAGCCGCTTGTAGGCGCCTTCGACATCGGGTTGATTGTAGTACCCCTATATAAAAGATCCATCGTCACAGCCCTTGTGATGCCATGCAATGTTAAATTTCCTGTTATCTTAAATTTATTTTTACCTACATTCTTTAATTGGGTACTGGTAAAAGTAAGGGTCGGAAATTTTGCGGCGTCAAAAAAATCGGCGCTTTTCAAGTGGTTGTCACGCATTTCCACACCCGTGCTAATAGATGCTATATCCGCTTTAAGTTCAACTACTGCATCGCTGAAATCTGGTTTTTCAGATTTGATCGTTACATCAAAGTTTTTGAATGTTCCCGACTGGTCGGAGATGCCTAAATGGGTAACTGAATAACCAAGCTGCGAATGCGCCTTATCTGATTTCCAATTTTCTATCGCAGTAAACGAAGAAAATATTATTGCTACAGCCACTAATAAAATACTGATCCTTTTCATGATTTTTTTGTTTGATGTTTTTTTAATTTAATGATGCAAAGCTACTTCGGGATGAAGCATCCGGCCATTGAGGATAAGCAAGAAATTACATTGATAAATATCAATGCATTTTATTAATGTAGATTAAGATTGCAAGGTGTTACCGATAAATAACTTTCTATTTAATTCCTTTGAGTTGGTTTACAAACGAACCAGGTAAAATTATTTTCGACCAGACATTTGCTTTCGTGCCCGGCTTAAAGTTTCCGCGGTAAGTCCGAGGTAAGAAGCGATCATGTGCTGTGGCACGCGCTGGACGATATCGGGATAGGTTTGTAATAAACGGGTGTAACTTTCTTCCGTGGTCAAATTCACCATATTGGATAACCGTCTTTCAAAAGCGATATAAGCGGACCGCATTTGAAGAAAAGAAAATTCCGGGAACTTCGGTATTTTCTTGCGCAATTCCTCCATTCCTTCATTGCTCATAAGCACCAGCTCAGCATCTTCCAATGCATCGATATTATACCTGGCCGGCTCTCCGGTTATAAAACTGTACATATCACCGATCCACCAGCCTTCGAGGGCAAACTGTATGATTTGATCATTCCCTTTTTCATTGATCGTATAAGATCTTAATAAACCCTTCTCAACAAATATGGTGTACTTACTCACATCACCTTCCTGGAGTATGTATTGTTTCTTTCGTAACTTTTTCGGTTGCAGGTAAGTTTTAAAAATAGCTTCTTCTTCCGGGGTAAGCGGTATTACTTCATTTAGCTTTTTAAAGAACAGGTCATACATGGTTAACAAAATTAAGCAAACTTTCAGAAGAATTGGGAGGCTTCGCAAAAGGATGCCGATCAAAAATTAATTAAATAAACCGATCAACAAGTTAAATGATAGTTTGGATTAAATTTATTAAAAGCAGGCTATCGAAATGCATCAAACGCGATAGTCGGCTTACCGGAATTGTCAAAAGCCCCCAGCGTATACCCCTGCCAGTTACCATAAGCTTCCGGTTCCCAATATAAAATCCCTGTGCCTTTATTGCCGGTAACGGATTTTACTTTTCCGAGAAGATCCGTTATGAAAGATTTACACACTGCAGGATCATCCCAACTCATGCCCACCTCCACTACCATTACTTCCTTATCAAACCTTGCTACCATATCATTCATATTTGCCAGGCACTGTGTATTCATCGACTGCCAGTCATTTGCTGCCGGGTACAGGGACATACCGATCACATCCCATTTTGCGCCATTGGTTTTTAGTCCGTCAAAGAGCCAGCGGAATAACGAATTATCTGAACCATTTGAAACATGAACGATCACTTTAGCCGCAGGAAAAACAGACTTGACGGCATCATACCCTGTATTGATCAACTGCGCGAAATTACCCATGTTGACAGAGGCCCTTCCTTCGGGCCAAAGCATGCCATCATTTGTTTCATTGCCCACAGCCACCCATTCAGGTGTGACGCCTTTACTGTTGAGCGCGGCCAGCACATTAACTGTATGAGTTGCAAGCGCCGTTTTTAAAGTAGCAAAATCCATTGCAGCCCAGGCAGCAGGTTTATACTGGTGACCGGGATCCGCCCATGTATCGCTGTAATGAAAATCGATCATGATACGCATGCCGAGGTTTTTGGCCCTGAGTGCTTTTGCTAAAACATCCGCTGAATTGTTCCAACCATTTACCGGATCAACCCAAACCCTTAAGCGGATCGTATTCATACCGAGGTTTTTTAAGAGACTGATACATTCCTGTTCTGTACCTGCAGCGGAATAAAATTTCTTCCCTGCGGCTTCCATTTCCGTGAGCCAGCTTATATCTGCTCCTTTTGCAAAGCCAATGTCGGGAGTCGGTACCCCTGGACCCGGCTCTTTAGTGGTTACTTTTTTGCAGGACGCCAGCATGACCAGGATAAAAAATATATAAAAAAATATCGGGTGCATTTTCATAAACGGGCAATTAAAAAAACTTTATTTACTGAACGTTAACCTGCTTGCTGTAAGTCTGAAATTTGTAATAATAAAATTACTGGTTACTATCCACACTTAACGATTAATCAGCTCAAATAAAAATTATGATCGCGGGATATCGGGGGTGAATGTTACCTGAAATATTAAATCTTGAATGTACCAATGAAAATAATACTTGCCTGCGCATAGAAATAATAATGGATTCCGGTATGATTGGCGCTGAAATATCAACAGAATAAAATAAATCTATGCAGGCAACCAATGTTCAAATCACTTCGTTTTATTATCCGTAAGCATTTATCAAACCCCGAATATTTAAACCTTATCGTTCCTGTAAGAATATAAAATATTCCCTAAAATTAATTTATGAAAAAAAATATTTTTTTCCCGGCAGTAGTCATTTTAGCCGTTACTTTTCTTTCGTGTAAACATGATCCTGTAGTAACGCCGCCACGTACCGATATACATGTAGATTCCACAAATGCCCAGACGGCCAGGCATATTGTAGACAAGGATGGCAAGACCTTATACTTTTTTTCGAACGATGTAAACGGCTTATCCAATTGTACCGGGGGATGTATTGCTAACTGGACAGCATTCAATCCTGACATGACTACTACAACTTTTAGCGATGGTCTGCAGTCGTCGGATTTTGCCTCTGTCACGCTTGCGTCCGGAGAAAAACAAACAACCTATAAAGGATGGCCGCTATACTATTACACGCCTGGCGGTGTCGCGGAAGCAGCCGGGCAAACCACTGGGGAAGGGATCGGAAATGTATGGTTTGTTGCAAAAACAAACTACTCGATCATGATCGCCAACTTTCAACTCACAGGCATAAACGGGATAAATTATAAAAGTGACTATACACCCGGCGATGGGCGTACCAATTATTTCACAGATGGAAATGGCCTTACGCTATATGCTTTTGCGAAGGACAGTGCGTTCCTGAATAAATACACAAAACCTGATCTTAGTAACAACGCCAACTGGCCAATATATGAAACGGAAAATATAACCGTTCCTTCCACGTTGGACAAATCTTTATTCGTTGTTATCGATGTACTTGGTAAAAAACAATTGACGTACAAAGGATGGCCAATGTATTATTTCGGACCCGATAATTCAGTAAGGGGTGTAAATAAAGGAGTTTCAATCGGGGCAACACCAGGTTCTGCATGGCCGGTAATAGTAAAAGATGCTGTTCCTGCCCCGAGGTTATAAATTTCCAAAACGTTGCAATGGAATACTGAAACCAGGACGGTTTAAAAACAATATTAAATATCTGTAAGACTATGTCAGAATTACAAAGGGTTTCAATTATACAATTGAAACCCTTTGTAATTTTCAACTTGTAAAATAATTTATCGGGCCCTGTGATAAATTTTTAAACTGCTTGTCTTTATATTTACAACCGGCTGAAAACGATAGCACGATTTTTGACATTTTCGTTATTTGTAAATTTAATTTTAATACGTATAAAACTTATTGTATGAAATTCTTTAAAATTTTAATTGTAATATTTTTAATCATCCTGGCCGCACCGGTCTTTGCGCAGGACACAACAAACCAGCAAGCAAAAGAGCCGGGCAAGCAAGCAGCAACGACTAAGTATGTTTGCCCGATGCATGCAGACATAACGAGTAATAAACCGGGTAAGTGTTCCAAATGCGGCATGGCCTTGGTCAAAGTAAAAAATCCAGCAAAAAAAACATATAGCTGCCCTATGCATCCGGAGGTTACGAGTGATAAACCAGGAAAATGTCCTAAATGCAAAATGGACCTCAAGGAGAAAAAACAGGTCAGGTCTTAGTATCGGTTTACAATAAAAGGCAACCGTTATTGCCGGCGTACATTAGTCCGTTCTTGCTTTCTCTATGAAATTAAACCGGATGTTTCCATCCCTTTTTATTGTTTCAAAAAATTCACCGAGGTATTTACTTATATCTTTCTTGTTTGCGGGGGTCAGTTGTTTAAAATTATTGATCAGGGAATCTATTGCCGGCCGCTGGTCGCGAAAAATCTGCAGGGAAGCCTGTAACTCTTTCAATGTCCTGGGAAAGCCTCTGTACATTCTTTGACGGATAGTAGTCTGTCCGAAATCAGCCACTGGAACGGCATACCTGGCATTGACCAAACCGCTATAATCGAAATCATACGGCACGACGAACATATGCCCCAGCGTATCCTTTTTGCTTCCCATTAATTTTACATTCTGCCGGTTAGGTACGGACCAGTCCGTGTTTCCAATCATGTACTCAAATAAGGCGACCAGCGTTGTTTGTTCCCGGTCGGTTTGTTCGGTTTGATAAATCCCGGTCTGTATCTCCACGCACTTGCTTCTTTTGGCCATATCATCCACGTCTTCTATAAAAAATGCGAATACGGTGAAGGGTTTTATTTTTGCACGCATGTCATTGCATTGTATCCTTACCAGCCGTACGCGAAAACTTTTTTCCGTAAGCAGGTTGTAAATTTTATAGCCGATGAACTCTTTCAAAATTAATTGTTCATCATAGGGCGAATTTACACAGGGCCATACCAATTTAAGCCGGCCCAATTTGCTCATTGCGGCCGCATTGCCGGTTCTGAAATTTACGATAATGGGAGGCATATCGCATTTCTCCCTCCTGAATTCACCACGGGCATTGATCTCCACCTCTTGTGTTATTAAAGTACTGTCAGGAAACAGGCAGGTAATAGTGGCAGGTTGGAAATTTTTCTTATAGTCTTTTTTAAGTTTATCAGCAATCAGATTTTTAAAATCGGCGACAATGGTCATTTCAATCATCTGATCATCCTGGAAAAATTTTTTTTTATCGATGATTGTTTTTTGCGCGGTTGCGTTTAAACCTACAATAGACAAAATAACGAATAATAACCTGTTGATCATGGATCACTTTTTTACAAAGTACAAAAAGAATTGGTCTTTTTTTAAAATAGGCGAACCGGGCAGCCTGTTGATAAATCTAACCACAATGGGTTTGCTCTGCCCGCTGGGCACGATCCTGATTGCATTTATGCACAATATGGGCACGACATACGGCAGGCAGGGCATCCGTGAGGGGCGCCCCTACTGAATCAACACCGGCGATAAAAATTCGTTTTGTGAAAACGAGAACCGAAGCTGCCCGATTGCAAGATTTCGTTCGCGATGGCACGGGCGGAGCTGGAGAGCTCGTCACCAGGGCGAGGATAAATTTAAAAGTACATTACACCCTCACTTCACTTAATCAACGCTAATTTTTTGCTTACCTGGCTGATCCATTCCCTTGCCATTAATTCATGGCCGGCGGGCATCGGGTGTATGCCATCCCATATCCAGTATTCGGCGGGCGCTTTTGATAACACTTTATTAAATGCATCCTGGAATTCCACAAAGATGGCGCCTTGTTCTTTGCTTAACTGCCTGACTATTTTTCGCCTTTTGTCGATTTCAATTGAGTATTCGCCCCACTGCTCTTTTACTTTACCAACGGGTAAAATAAATGGCTCGCAAAGCACTAATTGAATAGTTGGAAGTCGCTCTTTTGTTTGTTGCAACAATGACCGGTAGCTGTCTTCGTACTGCTCTGCTGTAAAACTTTTATCTCCGTTGATGAAAGCCGATATATCATTGATCCCGATCAAAATACTCAACAGGTCCGGATTTAAATCCAGGGTATCTTTTTGCCAGCGCATTGCCAGATCGGTTACTTTATTTCCACTCACACCACGGTTAAAAAAATGGAATTTTTTAGCAGGGAAATCAAACCAGAGCTTGCTGGCAATGATATACTGATAGCCATGGCCCATCACGTGGTTCCAATCATCATTTCGTGAGCGGTTGCCATCCGTAATAGAATCCCCCTGGAATAAAAAGGTAAACCCATCACCCCCAGGTACGCCGCCCTGAGGGAGCGCCTCCAGTGAAGCCGGATTCAAAGCGGCAATTGCGCCCAGGGCGGTTATGCTTTTTAAAAATCTCCTCCGGCCTTTTATTTCTTCGTCAATCATTTAAAAATCATAGATTAAATACGGATGATGTCAAAACCGTTTCATTATTATCTGGATTTAAATCTATTTAGCACCTGCTGTAATGGTATCGAGATAAGCTGAAAAATTATTGATTGTTGTTGCTACGATCTCTACCTGTTCCTGCGCCTCCTTCCAGTTGCGCTGTTCGATGGCCTCGCGTATTCCGGGTAATGTTTTTACGCCATAGCCTGTGTAAAATCCGGGTGCATAAATAGCGTGCCGGTACCAGCCACGACGCGGCAGGCCTTCCTTTGTAAGCAGCACCTGTTCTGCCTGGTACAGCTTTTTATTTAATTCATTTTTTTTATCGGCAGACACAGTCGTGGCTGTAATTGCATCGTTTAACGCATTGGCGCTTTTTTCCATGGCAGCAATTGCATTTTGTAAAGATGAGAAGTTAAAAAACGGCACTTCATCTTTTACCAGTGGCGGCAGCAATGGCTCATTTACCTTATCGGCGATGGTATAATATTTTTCTTTTATCAACTGGTTCTCGACCAATGTATTTTCGCGCAGATCATCTGCCAGGGCGATCACTTCAGTAAGGTATTTAGCGATTGTTTTTTGCAGGTTACGGAAATCAAACGGCAGCAGCTCCGCGTTGGCAAACCTAAGGGTGGTATGACCGGCTGTCCTGGCCAGTACGACGCCATACTCAAAGGTCGGATCCTTAAACCTTCTGTAAAGGTCATAGGAATCATAAATAGAATGGTATTCTCCGCCGTCATCCTCACCTCCAAAACCCAGGTTCATGCATGGAATACCAATGTGCTGGGCAAAGGGAGAAAAATCAGAACCGGAACCTAGTGCATCGAGACTAAAAGTCTTTTTGGCCAACAATTCTTTTTTTGCTTTGGCAGAACCGGCGCCAATAATATCCGCTGAACGCTGCCGTTCAAACACACTCACATTTTTTTCGGGATCATTTATTTCCCTGATAATTTCAGTAAAAGATGGCTCTAACGCCTGCGAACCACCGGCACCCAAAAAGCCCCTTCCATTGCCATCAGAATTGATGTACAAAACTGCTTTCTGCCGTAATTCTTTTTCATGTAATTCTACCCATTCCGTAGACCCGAGTAGCCCCGGCTCTTCTCCGTCCCAGGCACAATAAACGATGGTGCGTTTTGGCTTCCATCCGGTCTTTGCCATGTCACCGATCGACCTGGCTTCTTCCATCATTGCTGCTTGTCCGCTCAACGGATCGCCCGCGCCATTTACCCATGCGTCGTGGTGATTGCCCCGTATTACCCACTCGTCCGGAAAATCGGATCCTTTTAATTTTGCTATCACGTTATAGATTGGTTTTATCTGCCAATCGAAATCCAATTTTAAATGCACTTTATTTTTACCGGGCCCAACATGATAAGTGATCGGCAATGCACCTCTCCAGGAAGCAGGGACCACCTGTCCTTCCAGTGATTCCAGGAAAGGTTTTGCATCCGCATAGCTGATCGGGATAACCGGTATCTTCAACAAATTAGCAGCATCTTTTCTGTCTAACCGTTTAGCATCCTCGGTTGCTCCCACGCCCGGTGTAAGCGGATCTCCCGGGTAGATAGGCATATCTTCCACCGAACCTCTTTGTGCGCCAAACTCCGGCCGGAACGGGCCTTTGGGATAAACATCTCCCTGGAAATAACCGTCTTCTTTTGGATCACTATAAATAATACAGCCGATGGCGCCATGCTCCTGCGCTACTTTTGGCTTAATGCCTCTCCAGCTCTGGCCATATTTTGCTATCACGATCTTGCCCTTTACATCGATACCCATGCGAGCCAGCTGCTCATAATCGGCAGGTACTCCATAATTTACAAAAACAAGTTCACCGGTCACGTCTCCATCGGCACTCCAGCAATTATAGACGGGCAACTGTAAAGCCTCCTGTCCTGAAGTAGCATCTTCTTTTAGTTCTTTTTCTTTTAATGACGCTTTAAAATTTTTCGTTCCCGTCATTTCCAGTATCCTCGTTTTTGGCGTAGGAAACAATACATAAAAATTTTCTATCACTGCCTCATAGCCCCA
>JBDSLD010000177.1:0-31952 GCA_039916545.1 Ferruginibacter sp. | reverse complement strand
TCGCCAGGCTTGCATTTACCGGCAATTATTTTTTTAACTATCCTGAAGGAGGCGGAATGAATGTACGGATCTTCGCAGGCAAGTTCTTTTACCTGGGCGATAAAACGTACATCAAACAATTTGAAACGGATCGTTATCATTTAAATATGACAGGACCAAAAGGCGATGAAGATTATACTTATAGCGATTACTTTATAGGCAGGAATGAATTTGAAAAATACCCTTCCCAACAGGTCATGCAAAGGGATGGATTTTTTAAAGTAAGGACAGATCTGTTGAGCAGCAAGATCGGCAAGACCGATAATTGGCTGAGCGCTGCTAATTTCACGACCGATATTCCGCAAAAATTAAATCCGCTACAGGTATTGCCAATTAAAATTCCCCTGAAAGCATTTGTAGATGTTGGCACCTATGCTGAAGCATGGAAAAATGATGGAACGACAGGCAAATTTATTTATGACGCAGGCTTGCAACTTTCACTGTTCAGCAATGTATTAAATATATACATCCCGATATTATACAGTAAGGTTTACAGGGATTATTTTAAGTCAACTATTACTGAAAAACGTTTTTGGAAAAATATCTCTTTCAGTATCGATATTCAAAATATCAACCTTCGGAAACTGGCTCCAAAAATTCCATTGTAAATCGTGGGCATACAATATCTTCCATATCACCAGATCGATAAAGCCAAGTGGGACGACTGCATTGACAAAGCTGAAAATGGCCTGATCTATGGCTATTCGGTCTATCTTGATGCAATGGCTCATTATTGGGATGCATTGATATTAAACGATTATGAAATGGTAATGCCATTGACCTGGAATAAAAAGTATGGCGTTTATTATCTGTACCAGCCATTCATAACAGCCTGCCTTGGGGTCTTTGGCAACAATATTACTGCAGATACGGTGAATGAATTCTTGCAGGCCATCCCGGGCAAATTTAAATACTGGGATATCTACTTAAATTTTGCCAATCGGTTTCATCTGAAACAATTCAAATTATACGACCGGGTAAATTATGTGTTGCCGTTAAATGATAATTATGAAAAATTGTTCGCGGGTTTTCGCATCGGCCTCAAGCAAAGTATCAAAAGGGCGGAACAATTGCATTGTGCCATTCAAAGAAATATCAATGTGGAAGATGTGATCGCCTTAGCCGAGGAACAAGGGAAAAACTTTTCATCGGCTACAAAAAAAGATTATGGGCGCTTAAAGAAATTGTATTTCCAATTAAATGCAGCGCAGAAGGCAACTACTTATGGTATCTATTTGCCATCCGGCCAGTTGGTCGCATCCTGTATTTTATTTTTTTCACACAAGCGCGTCTACTATATTTTAGCTGGCAATCATCCAAACGGAAGAACGATTGGCGCTTCTCACCTGTTAATCAATTCATTTATAAAAGACAATGCCGGGCAGGATATTTTATTGGATTTTGAGGGGAGCGATATTCGCAGCCTCGCGTTTTTCTACAGCAGTTTTGGGTCGACGGCGGAAATGTATGTGGGATTAAAATTAAATAAACTGCCCAGGCTCATGCAGCTTTTCAAGTCATAAAATCAGTTAAAAAAGCTGGCCTGAAGCAAACTAAGATTCGGCTTTGGGAGGAACTGTAGCCGGGTTGATCATTCCTTCTGCGACTGTCAGATCCACCGGCCTCGTAATTTTAATATTACCTTCTTCACCTTCCACCAAATGAATTTTAAGTCCGAAAGC
Organism: Ferruginibacter sp.; assembly: GCA_039916545.1. Taxonomy (GTDB): domain Bacteria; phylum Bacteroidota; class Bacteroidia; order Chitinophagales; family Chitinophagaceae; genus Ferruginibacter. The sequence goes on along the minus strand of JBDSLD010000177.1, from coordinate 30,231 downwards.
TTCGGCTACCGTTGCTTCGTCTGTAAATTTATCTTTATAATCTATTTTATAGGCAGGCAACAATATCTTGCTGTGAAAGGTCTGTGGCGTTTGCACCAGCTTTATTTTGCTGCGTTCGAGCGGTTCATTGCTGTCTTCATGCACGATCCGCACACTGTCTTTTGAATCGATCACAGGTACGGCGGAACCATATTCTATTGCCGCTTCATAACAACGGTGTATAAGATCGGTAGTCAGCAGGCAGCGTACGCCATCGTGTACAAAAATGATGCTTTCCGTTGTTATCAGTTGCAAGCCGTTCTGCACCGAATGAAACCGCGTTCTTCCACCGGCAGTTATCCTGATGCGGTCATAATCAAAAAATGCATCAATGATCTCCTGTCCTGCAGCTATATGATCCTCCGGCAATACCAAAATTATTTGCACATCTTTATACGACTTTAGAAAGGTGTCGATGGTATAATACAATACAGGCTTACCATTTAACAACAAAAATTGTTTAGGCAAATTTGTCTGCATACGGCTACCGCTGCCTCCGGCAACTATGACTGCATATTTCTTCATTACTGCAAATTTATAATTATTCGGTAACAATTGCCGTATGCAACTATTTTGAACTCATCTTTTTGGAAAAATTACCTGCTTTTTATTGTTAAGTAAGTAATGTGACCAGGTTGCCCAACTTTTTCAGATCCTATTGCCATGATCAAACATGATCAAGGTTGGCAATCTTCAAATGGTCTGCTAATTCCCCGCATCGCAATATTTGCCATAACAATATCCTGTATTTCAGTATGTCACCCAATATTTGTATTAAAAATTATAATTTTACCCATGCCAAAAAGGAAAAAAAGGATCGTGATCAAGGTTGGGTCAAATGTATTAGCGCAAAAGGATGGCGGACTCGACCTGAAGAGTATTGAACAACTAACAAAACAGGTTGCTGTTTTAATCAGTCGGAACATTGAAATAATATTAATTTCTTCAGGTGCCGTTGCAGCCGGCAGAAGCCTGGTAACGCCACCGAAAAAAACAGATGAGATCAGTAAAAGACAATTGTTTGCGGCCGTTGGCCAGATAAAACTGATCAATATATACGCGGACCAGTTTTCAAATTTCGGTTGTCTGTGCGCGCAGGTACTCGTAACCAAAGACGATTTCAGGGACCGGGAACATTATATCAATATGAAGAACTGCATAGAAGTATTACTTCAAAATAACGTAGTTCCGATTTTGAACGAAAATGATGTAATATCTGTGACTGAACTAATGTTCACAGACAATGATGAGTTGGCAGGACTTGTTTCAGGTATGGTGGATGCTGATAAATTAATTATACTTTCTAATGTGGAAGGGATTTACGATGGCAAACCTGGTGAGGCAGCATCATCAGTGATATCCGTGATAGAATACGGTGATACTGCTTTTGAGCATTTTATCACTTCTGAAAAGTCTAATTTCGGCCGGGGCGGTATGCTGACGAAATCCGGCATTGCTAACAAAGTAGCAGGTCTGGGCATTCCGGTGCAAATCGCCAATGGCAAAAATGATAATATTTTGATCAGCATATTGGAAGATGAACCAATTGGGACTTTATTTAAGCCGAAGAAAAATATTTCCAGTATAAAAAAATGGGTGGCGCATTCGGAGGGATTTGTTAAAGGAACAGTTTATATTGACCAGGGAGCTGAAAAAGCACTACAATCGAACAAGCCAACCAGCCTGCTGCCAGTAGGCATTACTAAGATCGAGGGCGGTTTTAAGAAAGGGGACATTATAAAGATCACCAATAATGCAGGCAAACAATTGGGTGTGGGCAGGGCACAGTATAATTCGGAAAAAGCGGTAGAACTAATGCGAAAGAAAAATGAAAAAGCATTGGTGCATTACGATTATTTATTCTTAAATGACGACCAGGTAAAATGATAACAACGCAGGATAAATTGACAGAAAATTTTAAAGCGGTTCAACAGGCGGCTAAGTTGCTTGCGCAATTAACGCCGGGCAAAGTAAACGAGGTGTTAAAAACCCTGGCAGAAATGGCAATCGCCAACACCGGCGAAATATTAAAAGAGAATCAAAAGGACCTGGAGAAAATGCAGGCCGATGATCCTAAATATGACCGGCTGAGACTTACCGCTCAACGCATAAAAAATATCGCGGGTGAAATAATAAATGTAACTGAGTTACCTACGCCACTCGGCAGGATCCTGGAGGAACGCAGCATGGACAACGGCTTGCACATCAGTAAGATCACCGTACCGCTCGGCGTGATCGGCATAATTTATGAGGCCAGGCCGAATGTTACTTTCGATGTATTTTCTTTGTGTTTGAAATCTGGAAATGCCTGTATTCTGAAGGGAGGCAGTGATGCCGGGTTTTCCAACAAGGCAATCGTTAAAATAATCCGGTCGGCATTGAAACAACATGGCGCGCCTGCAAACTGCATTGAATTATTGCCGGCCACACGTGAAGCTACTACCGCGTTATTGAATGCTGTGGGTTATGTGGATGTTATTATCCCCAGAGGGAGCCAGCAACTTATCAATTACGTCCGCAGTGCCTCCAGGGTACCGGTTATTGAAACAGGCGCAGGCATCGTACACGCCTATTTTGATGAAAGTGGTGATACAAAAAAAGGCAGTGCCATCATTTTCAATTCAAAAACCCGGCGGGTTAGCGTATGCAATGCATTGGACTGCCTGATCATTCACATCGATCGGCTGCAGGATTTAGAAGAACTTGTAATTGAGATGGCGACTCAAAATGTAGTGATCTATGCAGATGACGACGCCTTTAAGGCATTAGAAAATAAATATCCCACCACCCTGTTATCGAAGGCGGATCAAGGTCATTTTGGCACCGAGTTCCTGGATTATAAAATGGCGATAAAAACAGTAACAAGTATCGAAGAAGCGATTGATCATATTGCCAGTCACAGCAGCAAACACAGCGAAACCATCATTGCCGAAAATACAGATCGCGTCGAAAAATTTATCAGCCAGGTGGATGCGGCGGTTGTTTATGCCAACGTTTCAACAGCGTTTACGGATGGTGCGCAGTTTGGCCTCGGCGCAGAAATAGGCATCAGCACGCAAAAGCTACACGCCCGTGGCCCCATGGCATTGAATGAAATATGTAGTTACAAATGGATCGTAAGGGGAGATGGGCAGGTGCGGGAGTAGGAATTTATCACTCAACTCATTATCGTATAAACCCAAAGACTATCGCCTGTAATCCCAGCGGGGTTTTCAAAATTTACAGTTACTATTATAAAAGTGCGACAGGTGAAACCTCCTGTATAAAAGAGCCCACTATTACAAATCAATTGTTTTTCCCGGGATATATTAAACCGCTTTATTACAATAAGTTTGGCCGAATTACAACCAGGCGCGGAACTCCGTCCTGTGTCTTCTTTGTTACTACTGTTTGTATCCCGCATTAATGATTGAAAAAACTTAACCCCAGGTATTTTTTGAATGGCGTTAGGCGGTGGTTAGTTCAGTAATGGGGAAGACACAGGACGGAGTCCTGCGCCTGAAAAAAAGGCTCGAACATTAATCAGCTACATCCTGTGCTGTGATATTGCTCCCGTTATGACTATCATGTAGATGACCTTCAATCTAATTCTCAAATATTAACACTTCTAGTCCCGATAAATACTGATAAAACTAGTTCCATCACTGCTCCTGGCTGCGCGGTACATGCCGGCGCTGTTAAAAACCAGCGCTACATTTCCACTGGCATCTACTCCGATCATTCCGCCCTCTGCTTCCAGTCTGGGCAGCTTGACATTTACTACCTCATTCATGGCTTCCGCCAAACTCATCCCCTTGTATTCTATCAAACAACTTACGTCATACGCGGCAACTGCTTTAATAAAAGGTTCGCCATGGCCCGTACAACTGATGGCGCAGGTTTTATTATTAGCATAGTTGCCGATCCCGATCATCGGACTATCACCGATGCGGCCATACTTTTTGTTAGTCATGCCCCCTGTACTGGTGGCCGCCGCAATATTTCCATTTATATCACACGCCACTGCCCCTACCGTTCCAAATTTTTTATCCCGCATCAATTCTTCTACTTGCTGGTTCGAATGATCCAGCGAATAATTGTCACTGTCCCGCATCTGCTTCCATTGATCGTATCTAAATTGGGAAAAGAAATATTCATCGGGTTCTAATTTGATACCCTGCTTTAGGGCAAATTCATTTGCACCATCACCACTTAAAAAAACATGGTCACTGTTACGCATAACCGCTAATGCCAGTTCAACCGGGTTACGTGCATTCCGAACGCCTGCCACCGCCCCTGCAGCCAGGTCCTTACCCTCCATAATGGATGCATCCATTTCATGTACACCCTTTTTTGTGAACACAGAACCCCGTCCCGCGTTGAATAATATATTGTCCTCCAAAATAATGATGGCCGCTTTAACAGCATCGACAGATGAACCTCCGTCTGCCAATATTTTATACCCTTCTGTCAACGCACTAGCTAAACCGGACAGGTAGGCCTTTTCAAGATCGGGTGTCATGTCCTCTTTCAAAATAGTGCCTGCGCCACCATGTATCGCCAACGAAATTTTTTGCATATTGTATTATTAGGTATCGAAATTAATTTAATTAAAAGAAGGATAGGATGCAACTTACATCGATCAGGGCATAGAAGTTCTGCGGGTTACTTCCCATCCTTTAAAAGGTTTCACAGTTGCGCAGTTCGGCCCACCGTCCCTACCCACCCCAGGCACTGCAGTTTGTAGTATCAATCCCGGATCTGCATATAATTGTTGCGCCATTTCAACTGTGATCCCGCGCAAAGGGATTTTCAGGCGACGGTCCCACGGACTTTCTTTTTGATCAGCTAATTTTCCGATGTCAATGTAAACAAAGCGCTCGCCGCGAACACCCTGCACGAATGGCCCCGAGAAATCAATTTCCTTGTTCTCAATGGCCTTTACTTTGAATTGAAATTCAAAATGCAAATCCTGGCCGGTAGCACGTTGCGTTTGGATCGTTTCATACTTATTTCCCCTGCCTTTTTGCAAGCCGAAGTTGACACCGGTTGTGGGCTTTTCTAAAATGATCATACAGCTTAATTCGTATTCCATATTCTTAGTTTGATGTGATACACCGGGTAGGCCCGCGGATCTAACGGATAGCAACCTTGTCAATGATCGTCTCTTCTTCGATACGGTTCATGCAGGCATGATCGCCCCGATAACAGGGCTTGTTGCCAAAGACCGAACAGGGCCTGCAATAAAGATCTACCTGGACAATATTTTTCTCATCCTGCGACCAGCCGTAGAAACCGGCAAAGGGATGAGTGGCTCCCCAGATACTCACTACCGGTACATTAAACAAAGCAGCCAGGTGCATATTCGCCGAATCCATACTGATCATCGTATCGAGGTTACTGATAATGGCAAGTTCTTCGTCAAATGAATATTTACCCGCCATGTTGAACACGGCAGGAATAGCCTTTTCCCACTGCCCTAAGATCGCCGCTTCCTGCTGCCCGCCACCAAAAAGCAGGACGGTATTATTTGCCGCTGCGAGTTGCTCTACTACTCTATTCATTTTTTCGATCGGGTACATCTTTTCTTTGTACTGCGCGAAAGGAGCTACGCCAATAATTTTTTTCGGAGCTGAAAACAGGTGATTTACCGCCATTGGCAATTGCTTCCTTTTATAAACGGGCTCGCCGGATCGTAACTCAACCGGCAGGCCAAGTTTTTTAAAGACAGCCGCATAGCGTTCATGCATTGGCGTGAGTTGCCGGAAAACCTTATCGTCTTTCCGGGTGAGCGCCTTTTTTTCATTACGTCCCTTGTCAAGAACAGCAGTGCCAACACCTTTTAATTTAAATAATGTCCTAAGTAAATGGGACCGCAAAACGCTGTGCAGGTCTACAACACCATCGAACATACTGTACCCTTTTAATTCTTTGAAGAGGCGATAGATCCCTGCAATGCCCGCATGCTGCTCCTTTAGGTAAGCGGGATAAAAATCACATCTTTCCAACCCTTCGAACAGTGGCTGGAAAAAAGCATTGGACAGAACGGTGATGTGCAATCCCGGGTTTTGTTGCAGTACATCTTTGATCACCGGTACCGTCATGGCAACATCGCCCATGGAGGAAAAACGTATGACCAATATATTTTCTGGAGTTTGCAAATTCGTATGCCTGCAAGGTAATTTTTAAAAACGATGATAGTGATCAAGCCCGGAATAACTGACAAATAATCAAAGTTATGAATGATCATTCTGGCGATACAGTACAGGATTCAGGCCGGGATCATTGTACATTTTCATCTGGCGGTACACTTTCATGTACTTGTCACCATTGGCAATATCATCCAGTAATTCGTCAATAGCTTTTGAAAGGTCAGTTCGTTGTTCCAATAGAATCGCCAGTTTTCCGGTGCAGCGGATAATATGCTCCGCGCTTGCATCAGCCCGGTGTACCTCAACGTCCATGTGATAAATTTTAAGCGCCAGTATCGATAGCCGGTCTATCGCCCAGGCAGGACTTTCTGTATTTATCCGAGCATCAGTTCTGGGTTGTACAGAAGCATATTGTTGCAAAAAATAACCATCTATATTTTCAACCATATCCGTTCTAACCTGGTTGGAAGCATCGATCCTTCTTTTCAATGCAAGCCCTGCGGCGGGTTCAATTTGCGGGTTGCGCACAATATCCTCCAGGTGCCACTGCACCGTATCTATCCAGTTTTTGGTGTACAATAAATGCCCGATCTCGTTTACCGGGTAAGGATTATTGATCGGTGCGTCTACCTCATCCTTGAGGTGGTAATCCGCTATGCTCTTACCAAAAATATCATTACAAACATTACTAATCATATCCGGGAAAAATATTAAACAGTTGATTTTTTATTACTCACTGCGATGTAATAAAGCGGTATGCCGATGAGCGTGATGATCAGGCCTGGCCAGGTAAACTGCGGTTTGTAAATTATGAGTAATGTACAAAAACTAATGCCCATCAATATATAAATTATTGGCAATACGGGGTATCCAAATGCTTTGTAGGGCCTTTCCGCATCAGGATATTTTTTACGCAAAATAAAAATACCAGCAATGGTAAGTACATAAAATATCACCACGATAAAAGAGACCATATCCAGCAGGTCGCCATATTTTCCGCTCAGGCATAAGATACAAGCCATGGCGCATTGTATCCACAGGGCCCATTCGGGAACAATATTCTTATTCAGTTTACCCGCCTGTTTAAAAAACAATTTATCATTTGCCATGGTATAATAAACGCGCGCACCGGCCAGTATCAACCCATTGTTACAGCCGAAGGTCGATATCATGATCATTACGGCGATTATGATAGTGCCACTGCTACCAAATATAGCCTCGGAGGCACTCAGCGCCACCCGGTTGTCTTTTGCAAAGGCGAGCTCATGCAGAGGTACCGTGGCCAGGTAAACTACATTGGTTAAAATATAAATTACGGTTACGATAAGGGTGCCGAAAAACAGGCTCAACCCAATATTTCTTTTTGGATTCTTGATCTCGCCGGCAATAAAAGTCACATTGTTCCAGGCATCGCTGCTAAAGATGCTGCCGACCATTGCGCTTGCCATGGCACCCAGCGCCGCGCCCATTAGCAAGGGTTCAAAATCAACAGTTCCGGCAGATTTGGTAAGCTTTTGCATGGCCCATGCATTTTCCCAGTTAGCATGCCACACATCCCACTTGAAAGCAATAAAACCTGCAATGATCAGTCCGAAAAGCGATATCAGTTTGGTAGAAGTGAAAATTGTTTGAATGATCTTTCCTGCCTGGATTCCTTTTGTATTGATAAATGTTAAGAATATAATTAACAGGATCGCGACCAATTGGGCATAGTGAATATTCAAACCCAATAAATTGAAAGTATTCACGTCTTCCCAGGCCAGGGCAGGAAAAAAATAGCCGGCAAATTTGGCGAAGCCGACCGCAACCGCAGCAATGGTACCGGTTTGTATCACCGCAAAAAAACTCCAGCCATATAGAAAACCGATCAGTGGATTGTAAGCCTCCTTCAAATACACATATTGTCCGCCGGCCTTTGGGTACATGGCACTTAGTTCGCCATAACTTACTGCGGCAGTCAATGTCATAAAACCGGTAATTAGCCAGGCAGCCAATAACCATCCCGCACTTCCTACATCTTTAAGCATATCTGCGCTTACGATAAATATACCGGAACCGATCATGGACCCGGCAACGATCATCGTGGCGTCAAACAAACTCAGAGAAGGCTTAAACGAGGGATTTTGTTCTGTCATAATCGAATTTTAATTAATATGATGACCAAATAATTTAGTGCAAAAAAAATCCCGTTAAGGAAACGGGATTGAAGATATATAAATTGATTGAATTATTGTTTGGCCGTCTCGTTGATTTTGCTATTGAGTCCTTTAACGATCTCAGAAGTGATATTTAAAGTAGAATCCTTGTAAAGGAAATAATCAAGTCCAGTGCCTGTGGTAAATATCAATGTGAATTTCTTTTCCTTATTGTAATCATTCATAAAATCTTTCAGCTTGCGCTGCATATCTTCCATGATCCTTGCTCCCTTTTCTGCCAATTGCTGACTTTTAATTTGCTTTGCCTGTTCTATTTTTTGTTGTTCCAACCCCAGTTTTTCCTGGAATGATTCGGCCTCCTGCTGGGTGATCGATTTGCCCTTTTTTAAAAAATTATCCCGCATTGCGGTTAATTCACGATAAGACCTGTCGTATTCAGTCACTATATTTTTTTGTTCCGCATCCAGCTCCTTTTTTCTTTGCCGGATAAAATCTACATTATTGTTCAATGAATCCAGTTCCACATAAGCAACTACAATTCTTTTATGAGCCGTAGAATCGTGGTAATGAGAATTAACAACAGGCGCGCTTGCTACAATTTTTTTGTTACCCGAGAAATGCAGGTAATATAAAAAAGCAACTGCGATCAGTAAAACAATATTCAATACAATGGAGAGTTGTTTCATGCGTGTCCTTGGTTTATGGCAAGATAGTCAGAAAGCAAGATTTTGCAATAAATGTGTAAGAAGTTTTAGGAAAGGGTTAACAGCCGCGCCTATGCTCACACTTTTTGCTGATCAAAAATAAAGCAGACAAAAAAACCGCAACATTTCGCTGCGGTCTTTTTATTATTATTTTGAATATCTTACTTCACTTCCTCAAATTCTGCATCCGTAACATTCTCTGCATGATCGCCCTGGTTCTGTTGTGCACCATTTGGATCACCCTGGGGTTGCTGCTGGCCACCGCCCGCATTTTCGGCTCCCTGGGTTGCCTTGTACATTTCTTCACTGGCTGTTGTCCACGCTGCATTCAGCTCAGCTACTGCCGGATCGATCGCAGTAACATTCTGCTGTTTATGCGCTTCCTTTAATTTGTTTAAAGCTGCTTCGATCGGGGCCTTTTTATCGGGGCTGATTTTGTCGCCATATTCCTTCAATTGTTTTTCTGTCTGGAATATCAGGCTATCCGCCTGGTTAACTTTTTCTATCTTTTCCTTTTCTATCTTATCGCTTTCTTCATTGGCTTTGGCCTCATTTTTCATTTTTTCGATATCTTCCTTACTTAAGCCACTTCCTGCTTCAATACGGATATTGTGGCTCTTTCCGGTGCCCTTATCTTTTGCCGTAACATGTAATATTCCGTTAGCGTCAATGTCAAAAGTAACCTCAACCTGGGGAACACCACGGGGTGCCGGCGGTATGCCGTCTAAATTGAACATACCAAGACTTTTGTTCTGGTTAGCCAGTGGCCTTTCACCCTGCAAAACCTGGATCTGCACACCGGGCTGGTTATCACTTGCCGTACTAAAAGTTTCTGATTTCTTTGTAGGTATAGTGGTATTGCTTTCGATCAGCCTTGTCATTACGCCACCCATTGTTTCGATACCCAGGCTTAACGGGGTTACATCGAGCAACAATACATCTTTAACATCGCCTGACAATACTCCACCCTGAATGGCGGCTCCTACTGCAACAACTTCATCAGGATTAACACTACGGTTTGGCTTTCTGCCGAAGAATTTTTCTACAATTTCCTGCACTTTTGGAATACGGGTACTACCTCCTACCAGGATCACTTCATTGATATCGCTGATAGATACACCTGCATCTTTCAATGCCAGTTCACATGGCTTTAAACATCTTGCAAATAGATTATCAGCTAATTTTTCAAATTGCGCCCTGGTTAATTTTTTTACCAAATGCTTAGGCACGCCGTCTACCGCAGTAACATATGGAAGATTGATTTCAGTTTCTGAAGAAGAAGACAATTCTACTTTTGCTTTTTCTGCTGCTTCCTTCAAACGCTGCCATGCCATAGGATCTTTGCGCAGATCGATCGCTTCATCTTTCTTAAATTCATCTGCTAACCAGTCCATCAATACTTTATCAAAATCGTCACCACCAAGATGTGTATCACCATTGGTACTTTTTACTTCAAATACACCTTCGCCCAATTCAAGAATGGAAATATCAAAAGTACCTCCACCAAAATCAAATACCGCGATCTTCTGATCCTGGTGTTTTTTATCCAGGCCATATGCCAGCGCTGCTGCTGTAGGCTCATTGATGATACGGCGAACATTCAAACCAGCAATTTCACCTGCTTCTTTGGTTGCCTGCCTCTGCGCATCATTAAAGTATGCGGGTACAGTAACAACCGCTTCAGTTACTTCCTGTCCAAGGTAATCTTCAGCAGTCTTTTTCATCTTCTGCAGGATCATAGCGCTTATTTCCTGTGGAGTATATAACCTGCCATCTATGTCAACACGGACTGTATCATTGTCACCTTTTACTATTTTGTAGCCACTGTGGCTAATATCTTCGGTTACTTCGTTCCATTTATGCCCCATAAAACGCTTTACACTTATGATAGTGTTATGCGGATTGGTGATGGCCTGGCGTTTTGCAGGATCACCGACTTTACGTTCGCCATTTTTAAGAAAGGCTACAATAGAAGGTGTAGTGCGACGGCCTTCATCGTTTGCAATTACTACCGGCTCATTGCCTTCCATTACGGATACGCAGCTATTGGTGGTTCCAAGGTCAATTCCAATTATCTTTCCCATGATTAAATTTATTTTATTGTTCGTGGGTAGTTAGTCAATGATTGTGCCATACGGATTTAGGTGAAAAAATGGCAGGTTAGTGGGTCAGGAACTGACGAAAACTGGCTGAAAACGGATTATTAGAAGGTTTAATAATAACCTGCGCAAATTTACAGTAGTTACCCATTAGTTATAAAAAATGTCATTCAACATTATGAGGCGAAAAGGAAATAAATTGATCCGCTATTTGTTATTTGAATTACCCGGAAATATCTGTTGCCAGCTTAATTCATGTTCCCTTCGGGCGACAGGGAATTTTTTACTTTAAATGTAAAATGCTTCTGGCTGATGTAGCTGAATATTATTACAATAACGGTAGTCAGCAATTTTGCCAGTGTGGGATAAATATGGAAATATTCTACAAATAATTTTATAAAAAAGTAATTGAGTAAAAGATTCATCACTACTATTAAAAAATACCTGAATAGCTGTATATGCCCTCTTATAGTAGAGTCCGTCCAGACGATGTATTTTGACATTAAAAATCCGGTCGGGAAGGTGATCATAAAAGCAAACAGGAAGGCCGCGATATGCGGCTGAAAGGCGATAAATCCCATTTCTACGACTTGTTTATGAAAAATGAAATTGTAAAAAATAAAAAATAGTGAAATGTCCAACAAAACGTTGACACCACCACAGGCTGCATAGCGGAAAGTATTTAAAGGCATCAGCCTCCTAAACGGTGGGTAAAAAAAATCGATCAGTGATGTAATGCTATGTCTAACCATACATAAAAAATAGCCGCAAAGGTAATTTATTTTCCGTTTTGGTGAAATCAAAAAAAAATCCTGCACGAAGCAGGATTTTTCTAACGACTTTTTAAACGTACAGGTAGTACAGGATTGAACGTTATAACTAACTTTTAAAATGTGTAACGTGCTGAAATTCCGCCAAAATCTCCGCCAAAACCGTTGTAGCGGTTGCCACCAAATTCAAAGGATGGCTGCCAGTCTGCCGACAGGTTTAACGGAATTTTATTAAATTTATAATCCGCACCAATCACGCCGTCTACACCAAAAGCGGCATAGCTTCCATCTTCCCTGATTCCATTATTAGTTATGTAACGGGAATTTTTGTACAATCCGAAATGGGCACCCGGACCAACATACCATTTCAAACCAGCAACATCTTTAATATCCCAATGGAATTCGTAAAGACCGGTGACTCTTGTACCGCGGTCCCACACCGAGCCCAATGCTTCAACAGCAGCGCTTTCTTTCAGAAAATGTTTAAAAGTGACAGCCGCGCCACCCGTACCTGGATAAAGCTTAATACCGAGCGCCGAGGTATAAGTTGAAGAATTAAAGCTTTTGCTTTTCTGAGCAGTAACATGGGTAAAAATTAACACGGCAATAACCGTGGCGAGTAAGGATTGTTTTTTCATCAAGTGATTTATTTTAGTTCAAAATTATGGACTTAAAAACCGTGCCAAGGTGGGGTTGAATGCGCTCACAAAAAGTTGAACGAGGGAATTGTTGGTGGGCGTTGTTATATATTCCATAGTCTCTGCTGCTGACCCCACCCCCACCCTCCCCGAAGGAAGAGGGAGCCAGACCCGGAAGAGGGTCAATTCTTTTCAATATACTTTACCTGATAGGTATATGTAAATTTATCTGTATCTGATCCGATTTCCAGTATCAACAGTATCCAGCATCCCCTAGCTATACATCTCTTCTTTCAGCGACTTTACCCTTTCATCTGCCAGGTATTCATCGTATGTCATCAGCCGGTCGATCATTCCTTTTGGCGTGATCTCTATGATTCGGTTGGCCACCGTATTCATGAACTGGTGGTCATGCGTGGTCATTAAAACTATTCCGGGGAATGTGATCATGCCATCGTTAAAAGAAGTGATACTTTCGAGGTCAAGGTGATTCGTAGGCTCATCCAGCATAACCAGGTTAGGGTTTTGCAGCATCATCTTACTAACCATACAGCGTACTTTTTCACCCCCGCTCAATACATTTGTTTTCTTTAAAATTTCATCGCCGCTAAATAACATCTTGCCTAAAAAGCCACGCAGAAAGTCTTCATCCACATCTTTTACATAAGGTGGAACAAATTGTCGCAGCCAATCCATAAGGTTTAGCGAACCTGTAAAATACTCCGTATTGTCGTTTGGCAAATAGGCGGATGTGATAGTGGTTCCCCATTCAAATTTTCCGTGATCCGGTTGAACTCTGCCATTAATGATCTCAAAAAAAGTGGTTACCGCCAAGGGGTTCTTACTAAGAAAAGCTATTTTCTGTCCTTTCACAATGTCAAAATTGACATTGCTGAACAAAGGTTTGCCATCCAGCGATTTGGATAATTTCTCAACATTCAGGATCTGGTTACCAACTTCTCTTTCCGGTTTAAATATGATACCAGGATACTTCCTGTTACTCGGTGTAATATCTTCAAAAACGAGTTTATCCAGGGCCTTTTTACGGGAAGTCGCCTGTTTTGATTTAGATGCATTTGCACTAAACCGGGCGATAAATTCCAACAAGTCCTTCTTCTTATCCTCCATCTTCTTATTCTTGTCAGATGCCTGCCTGGATGCCAACTGGGAACTTTCGTACCAAAAAGTATAGTTACCCGTATAAATCTTTATTTTTCTTTTATCTACATCGGCTACATGCGTACATACCGCATCCAAAAAGTGACGGTCATGACTTACCACCAAAACAATATTTTCGTAATCTGCCAGGAAATTCTCCAGCCAGCTAATGGTTTCCACATCCAGGTTATTGGTAGGCTCATCCAATAATAATATGTCCGGGTTACCAAACAAGGCCTGCGCCAGCAATACCCTTACTTTTAGGTTTGCGGCAATATCTTTCATCAGCAATTGGTGCATTTTTTCTTCTACCCCCAATTCATTCAGGAATTGCGCCGCATCACTTTCAGCAGTATATCCGCCCATTTCGCCAAACTGGTGTTCCAGTTCTCCCGCTTTCATCCCATCCGCTTCTGTAAAATCTTCTTTCATATACAGGGCATCCTTTTCTACCATGATATCCCACATTTTTTTGTGGCCCATCATAACCGCCTGTAGTACCGTTACTTCATCAAAACCAAACTGGTCCTGCTTTAATGTTGCTACCCGTTCGCCGGGAGTGATGTCAACGGTCCCTTTGTTCGGCTCGATTTCACCACTGAGTATCTTTACAAAAGTAGACTTCCCCGCCCCGTTGGCGCCAATTATGCCATAACAATTGCCCTTGGTAAAACTGATATTGACCTCATCAAATAAAACCCGTTTGCCATAAGCAAGGGTTACATTATTTACACTTATCATAATTTTAAAATGGGCGCAAAGGTAAAGAATAATGAATAATTTTTATAAATCAAATTCCGTTGATAAATAGTGATGATTTATTGATCGCGATTTGTTGCCTGGCATTTTAAATTGATGCGGGCCCATCCGAAAAAACTCATATTCTGCTATTTCATTATTTTTGCGGAATGTCTATCGTAAGTATTATACAAAAAAATGTTTCAGAAACGTTGTCCGGTTTGTTTGATCAGCCTTTTTCCGAGAAAGATTTCCAGATCAACCAAACGAAGCCGGAGTTTGAAGGTGATTACACGGTTGTAATGTTTTCATTGGTAAAAAAATTAAAATTGTCACCCGATGCAATAGGGAACCGGTTGGGCGAACAATTAGTTGCGGGCTATCCTGAACTGTTTTCAGCCTTCAATATTATCAAAGGTTTCTTAAATCTCACCATCGGCGATAAATACTGGATCGGGTTATTGCAGGAAAATTATAAGGATGTTTCTTTTGGCCGGAAAAAGCAACATGGCAAAAAAGTGATGGTGGAATATTCATCACCCAATACCAATAAGCCGTTGCATCTTGGCCATTTAAGAAATAATTTCCTTGGATGGAGCGTGGCCGAAATATTGGCCGCCAACGGCTATGAAGTTATAAAAAGCTGCATCGTAAATGATCGTGGCATTCATATTTGTAAAAGCATGATCGCCTGGCAGAAATACGCCAATGGCGCAACGCCGCAATCGACAGGCATCAAAGGCGATCATTTGGTGGGTGATTATTATGTCCGGTTTGAAAATGACCTTAAGGCAGAGAGCCAGTTATTGATCAACAAAATTAAACTGGCCGATCTCTGCGATTTTAACGGTGCGGAATTGGAAAAGCTGGATAAACTATTGATAGCCCTGACAAAACTGGATGAAATAAAAGATGCCGAAAAGATCGCCAAACTACAGGACGACATAAAAGAAGTTGCCAGGAACAACACGAAAGTAATGGCAGAAGCCAAACAAATGTTGCTTGATTGGGAAGAGGGGAAACCTGAGGTGATCGACCTGTGGAAAAAAATGAATGGCTGGGTATATGAAGGTTTTGATGTGACGTATAAACGTATTGGTACCGACTTTGATAAAGTTTATTATGAAAGCAATACCTATCTATTAGGAAAAGATATTGTGCAGCAGGGGCTGGATAAAAATGTTTTTTTTAGAAAAGAAGACGGCAGCATCTGGATAGACCTGACAGCGGATGGCTTGGATGAAAAGCTGGTTCAGCGTAAGGATGGCACATCAGTTTATATAACACAGGATATCGGCCTGGCGGTATTGAAATATGAAGAATATAAAATTGACCAGAGCATTTATGTGATCGGCAATGAGCAAAACTACCACATGAAAGTTTTACAGCTGATCTGCAAAAAACTGGGTATGCCGAATGCGGACAATATCTATCACCTGAGTTATGGAATGGTGGAATTGACGACCGGCCAGATGAAGAGCCGCGAAGGCACAGTGGTAGATGCGGATGAACTGGTAGATGAGATGGTAGCCACTTCACAAAAACTTACCGAAGAGTTGGGTAAAGTAAAAGATTTTACGGCAGATGAATTAAAGGACCTGTACGATATCATTGGTCTTGGTGCGATGAAATTTTACCTGTTGCGGGTTGACCCTAAGAAAACGATGGTCTTTAATCCCAAAGAGAGCATCGACTTTCATGGATTTACTGCGCCTTTCGTTCAATATACTTACGCAAGGATAAAGAGCATTTTAAGGAAAGAACCATTGAATGAAACAACAACCAATGAGGGCATTGAATTGAACAGCAATTTACTGAGCCTGGAAAAAGAAGTGATCGTAAATTTAGAGCAATACCCGGGCATATTAGAACAGGCAGGCGACGAACACAACCCTTCTGTGATCGCTAATTATGTTTTTAATTTAGCCAGGATTTTCAATTCCTTTTATGTTGAGCATTCCATTGCCAATGCGGAAAGTGACGATAAAAAACAACTGCGTCTACGCATTGCAGGGATGACTGCCAACACGTTAAAAAGCGGCATGCAGTTACTCGGGATCAGGGTGCCGGAAAGAATGTAGTGAAAATCAAAACGACGTGCATGGTAATGTTTACCTGGTGACTTACCTCCATAGGGTGAGTCACCAGGCAAAGTGTGGCGCATATGTAAACAACTCTCTAAATCAACCTTTCTCCGCCAGCATTTTTTTCATTCCATCCTCAAAACCCAACGGATTGAAACCCAATTCCCTTTTCGCTTTTTCAATGATAAAACCTGTCTTGGCCGGCCGCCTGGCGGGTTGGGTAAACACAGACGCATCTACTTTTTCGATCAGGGTTTTATCTAACCCGAGATACGCTGCAGTTGCCATTGCCATGTCGTATGGACTTAGCAACTCTTCGCCGGAAATATTATAAATCCCGGTTGCATTTTTTTCAATAGCCAATATAATACCAGTCGCAAGATCTGCTACATAAGTCGGTGTGCGGGACTGGTCGCTTACCACCCTTATCTTCTTGCTTTTTTCTAAGTTTTCCTGCACCCAGCTTATGATATTACTTCTGTTACCAACCAATACATTACCGTAAACCAATACGGTCCTCAATATGCACCAGCTCAGGCCGCTTTCCATCACGGATTTTTCTGCCGCCAGTTTGGTGCTGCCATAGTAATTGATCGGTCCGGGAACGGCTGTTTCGGTGTACGGCCCGGCTAACCCGTCAAAAACAAAATCAGTTGAAATGTAGACAAAACGCGCACCTGCGCTTTCTGCGGCGCTTATTAAAAAACGCGTTGCCGTAACATTTGCATTGTAACACCCGACCTGGTCGGCTTCGCATTCATCTACCTGCGTGATTGCCGCCGTGTGTATGATCACTTCCGGCTGGTGAACATCTATAAAAGATGCGACTTCCATACCATCCGTAATTTCAAGCGGAAAATAATTATACCGTTCGGACAAAGAAAATGGTATGCGGGACGTCCCCCTGCCGGTTGCAATAATATCATGCGAAGTGGTTTCAATTAATAATTTTATTAAATGCTGACCCAATAATCCGTTTGCGCCTGTTACAAGTAGCTTCATACGATGATGTAAGTTTTTTTAATTTAATTAAACGTGAATTTCACGGGAAGATAAGTTACCAGCCTGAATATCATTCACTCTAAAACTTAAACCTAATACTTTTACTTAAATTCCATCCCCAAATTATACATTATAAAGCTCCAGATGTCAGCGGCTTCTTCTATTTGTTTGGCGGTTGGTTTTCCGGCACCATGGCCTGCCTTGTGATCGATGCGGATCAGCGTTGGATTGGTGCCATCATTCAACTCCTGCAACCTTGCTGCGAACTTAAAACTATGCGCCGGCACTACCCTGTCATCATGATCGGCGGTGGTAACCAGGGTTGCGGGGTAAACGCTCCCCTTCTTCAGGTTTTGCAGTGGAGAATATTTATAAAGGTTCTCAAAGTCTTCTTTTTTATCACTGCGTCCATACTCAGTTGCCCATGCCCAGCCGATCGTAAACATATGATAGCGCAACATATCCATTACGCCTACCTGCGGAATCGCTACTTTAAACATTTCAGGATGCTGCGTGATACATGCGCCCACCAGCAAGCCACCATTGCTGCCACCCCGCAAGGCGATCATTTTCGGGTTAGTATATTTCGCCGCAGTTAAAAAATCTACCGCGCCATAAATATCATTGAATACATTCTGCTTGTTTTGCAACATGCCGGCTTTGTGCCAATCTTCTCCGTATTCATTTCCACCTCTTAAATTCACTACCACATAAATACCTCCCTGCTCTAAAAAGAAGGCATTCGAAATACTAAAAGAAGGCGTCATCGGAATATTAAAACCGCCATAGCCATATACCAGCGTTGGATTACTGCCATTCATTTTCAGGCCCTTTTTATAAGTGATGAACATGGGCACCGATGCACCATCCTTGCTTTTAAAAAATGATTGTACCGTAACATAATCATCAGAATTGATCTTCAGACCTGGTTTTCTAAACAGCTTGCTTTCGCCGCTCGTAATTGTGTACCGGTAAATAGTGGGTGGATAATTGAAGGAGGTGTAGGAATAGAAAAATTCTTTCTCCGTTTTTTTTCCACCAAAGCCGGACGCCGTCCCGATGCCAGGTAATTTGATTTCTCTTTCTATTTTTCCAGCGTAATTGCATTGATAAACTTTACTTGCCGCATCCGCCAGGTAAGACAAAAACAATTTCCCGCCGGCCTTACCTGCACCCAATAAAAGTGTTGGCTTTACAGCAACGATCTCCTTCCAGTTTTCCTTTGCCGGATTAGCAGGATCAATTGACACCACCTTATAATTGGGCGCATCAATATTGGTTCTTACCAGTATCCGGCCACCATCGTTGTCGATCACATTCGCTTCATTGCTAAACCCTTTTACCAGTAATTGGAAATTCATTTTATTAGCATCGCTCTTTGTTGTTTCATCCATCACCCATATTTCATTGCCGCTGGTACCCTCTGATATATTTACGATCAAAAAACGTTCGTCCTCTGTCAATGAGGCGGTGATGGTACGCAACGGATGATCTTTATCTTCATAAATGATTCGGTCTTCACTTTGCAGCGTGCCTATTTTATGGAAGTAAACTTTATGAAACTGGTTCTGCTTACTCATTTTGCTTTTTTCATCATCAATGGGGTAGCGGCTATAAAAGAAGCCTTCTTCTCCTTTCCAGGATATGCCGCTGAATTTTATCCATTGTAATTTTTCATCCAGCAATTTTTTCGTTTTTACATCCATAATATATGCTTCCTGCCAATCGCTACCGCTTTGCGATTGCAGGTACACGCAATATTTTGCCGACCGGGTAAAAACCGGCGTGCCCGGCACTGCGGTGCCATCTGCGCTCATTGTGTTAGGATCAATAAAAACTTCCGGAGTTCCATCCAGGCCTATCTGCCTGTATAGTACGGATTGGTTTTGCAACCCATCATTTTTATAATAATAATAATATTCTCCTTCCTTAAAAGGCGAACTGTACTTTGCATAGTTCCACATTTCCTCTAACCTGCTTTTAACTTTATCCCGGTACGGAATTTTCGACAGGTAATTATTTGTCACCGCATTCTCTTCATTCACCCAGGCTTTGGTCTCTTCGCTGTTATCATCTTCCAGCCAGCGATAAGGATCTTCTACCCTTGTGCCGAAATAGTCATCTGTTTGGGTTACCTTTTTAGTTGAAGGGTATTTTAACTGGGCTGATAGCTGAGTTTGAAATAAGATAACTGTTACAAATAGAAAAATTATTTTGTTTTTTTGATACATATTTATTTATCTTTCTTACTATTAATGATCCTGTAATTTACAATAATTACTATTTAAGATTAATAAAATGCGGCATGATAAGCCGATTAACATTAAATCTGTATTTTTGACATCTTACAAATCCCTCATGATCACGAAAAAATACTAATTAAATAATTTTAATATATAATATTTTTCATTGGATTATGAAAAAAAGAGTAACAAAGATTGGAGTTCTTACGTCAGGAGGGGATGCGCCAGGTATGAATGCCGCCGTAAGGGCCGTAGTGCGTACAGGAGTTTATCATGGACTGGATGTATTCGGAATTATGCGTGGTTATACCGGCATGGTGGAAAATGATATATTTAAAATGGAAAGCCGCAGTGTCGCCAATATCATTCAACGAGGCGGCACCATTTTGAAAACTTCCAGGTGCAAGGACTTTTTTACGCCCGAAGGCAGGAAGAAGGCTTATGAAAATCTGACAGAGCTGGGCATTAACGGCCTGGTGATCATAGGTGGTGATGGTAGTTTTCGGGGTGCACAAACCTTCAGTAATGAATATGATATCCCCTGTGTGGGTTTGCCTGGCACAATCGACAAGGATATTGCCGGAACAGATTTCACCATTGGTTTTGATACCGCTGTAAACACTGCGGTAGAAGCCATTGATAAGATAAGGGATACTGCAGATGCGCACGACCGCTTGTTTATTATTGAGGTGATGGGCCGTGATGCAGGCTATATTGCCCTGCATAGCGGGATCTCCACCGGTGCTGAAAACATTTTAATACCGGAGCGTAAAACAGATATAGAAGAGATCATCAAGCAACTGGCTGAAAAAGAAAGGCGGCATAAATTGGTAAACCTGATTGTAGTTGCAGAAGGTGATGAGTTTGGCGGGGCGGATTATGTTGCCAAAGTGATCAAAGAAAGATTGCCGATGCAGGAAGTCAGGGTTTGTATATTGGGTCATATCCAGCGTGGTGGTTCACCAAGTTGTTTCGACAGGCTGATCGCGAGCCGGATGGGTTATTCTGCAGTAGAATGCCTGATAGAAGGAAAGCACAACGTATTTGTCGGAATGGTGAATAACCGTATGCACTATACTCCGCTGAATGAAGCTGTTAAAAAGAAACAGCGGATTAGTGAAGAGTGGATGAAGATCGTAAAGATACTGGCGTCATAAAGTTTACTACACCCGCCTTTCCATAAATATCATATTTTGTCAAAGTATAAAATATTTCTTTAACCTTTGGAAAATATAAATAATAACGTTTGTTTTGCTCAATAGTGAAAAAAAGTACGAGCGTGCGATAGTCGGTCCCGGTTTTATCGGGATCAACAGATCAACACCATGTTTGCCCGGCTCACACCTCCAACTCATTTTTTACCCTTTGATCAGCATGACCGCGATCCATTATCAAATAACTAATATCAAGATAAAATTATGAGTAAGAACATCACCAAATACCTGCACCGGGATATGGATAAAGAAGCGGGTATTCAACATTCTATGAAAAGAACAAAGATCGTTGCTACCGTTGGACCAGCCTGCTCCACCTATGAGAAATTATTGGAACTGGTAGTTGCGGGAGTAAATGTTTTTCGTTTAAATTTTTCTCATGGTTCTTATGAAGCAAAGTCTGAAATTATAGAATGGATCAGGGAAATAAACAGAACCCAGCCTTACAATATCGCGATCCTTGGCGATCTGCAGGGCCCCAAATTAAGGGTGGGCGATCTTGAAGGAGGACAAATAGAATTGAAAGATGGCAGTGAATTTATATTCACGACACAGAAAATGATCGGAACGCCCGAAAAAATATATGTCTCTTATAAAAATCTTGCCCAGGATGTAAAAGTGGGTGAGCGTATTTTTTTGGATGATGGTAAAATGGAGCTGAAGGCGGAAGAGATTTTAAATGAAACAGAAGTGAGGGTATCAGTTACACTGGGCGGTATATTGACACCTAAGAAAGGCGTTAACCTGCCAGACTCTGCTTTGACGATGCCATCGCTCACAGAAAAAGACATCGAAGACCTTGCATTTATCATTGAAAATGACCTTGATTGGGTAGCGCTTTCATTTGTACGAAAAGCAAATGATATCATCGATCTTAAAAAACGCATTAAAGATAGAAACAGTAAAATAAAAGTAATTTCCAAAATTGAAATGCCGGAGGCATTGAAAAATATCCGGGATATTATTGTAGAGAGTGATGGCGTAATGATTGCCCGGGGCGATCTGGGGGTTGAAGTTCCGGTAGAGCAGGTGCCAATGATACAAAAAGAGATCATCCGTAAATGCATGCGCAGAGCAAAACCAGTGATCGTTGCCACGCAAATGATGGAGAGCATGATGGAGCGCACGAAGCCGAACCGAAGCGAAGTAACAGATGTTGCCAACGCCGTACTGGAAGGCGCCGACGCGGTGATGCTGAGTGGCGAAACAGCCATGGGGCATTACCCAACCCTTGTGGTGGAAATGATGAGCAAAATTATCCTGGAAGTTGAACGTACTGGATATAATTATGACCGTGATGATATTCTTGCTCCGCAGATTAACTCGCCATCTTTATTAAGTGATGCGCTTTGTTATACTGCCTGTAAACTGGCCCAGGATATCAATGCAAGTGGCCTGGTAGGTATGACGCAAACCGGTTACACAGGCTTTATGTTGAGCAGTTACCGCCCCAACGCCCCATTATTTATTTTTAGTAAGGAAAGAACCCTGATCAACCAGTTAAGTCTGAGCTGGGGCGTACGCGCTATCTATTATGCGGAAGAAGAAAGTTTGGACACGATCATTTTTGACCAGGTAAACATCCTGAAAGAAAGAGGCTTTATCAAATCTGGTGATGTGATTGTTAGTACGGGTAGTACACCAACTAAACTTCATTTACCAACGAATACGATGAAGATTACGGTGGTGGAATAATGCAATGGAGTGGAGGTGTAATTGAAATAGTTGGTGATGGTGATGCTGGATACTGGATGCTGGATACTTGATGCTTGATGCTTGATACTTGATGCTTGATACCTTCAGGCGCAGGGCTCTGTCCTGTGTCTTCTTTGTTACTACTGCTATAAAATTTGAAGTGTTTGTAAAAAGAAATATTAGGTACCTTCAGGCGCAGGGCTCTGTCCTGTGTCTTCTTTGTTACTACTGCTATAAAATTTTGAAGTCTCTATATAACGAAATATTGGGTCTACGGAGATACATTGATTAGTAACAGGAAGAGCCCAGCGCCAGGTGATGAAATGACGTGCAATATCCAACCATAAACAATACGCTTATTTTTTTATCTTAAAGTACCCAACCATAAATGACGACCTGGTGCAAAAGAATACTTACCCGATGAGATCAGGATTATATCTCTTATTTACAATTCACTTATTGTTCACTTCGGCAGCCGTATTTTCGCAATCAGCCAGGGTTTCGGTCAGCAAAGAACCTGCCTGGGTCACGAGAAATATAATCGACTACACTAAAACGGCGCTGGATAAAGATGCCGCCGACGGTTACATTGATATTTCATTTGAGAAACAGGTTTACCTGGCCGATCAGAGTCAATATGTTCGCAGCAGTAAAAAGATCATTTCGCAGGCTGGCGTTCAAAATGGCTCAGAAATAACTGTTGCATTTGATCCATCTTACGAACAATTAATATTTCACGATATCCACATCACCCGCAAGGGTGAAATACTGAACAGGCTCCAGCTTTCAAAAATTAAAACCGTACACCAGGAAACGGAGCTTGCCAATTTTATTTATAATGGATCGGTGAATGCCGTGCTGGTACTGGAAGATGTTCGCCAGGGAGATATCATTGAATTCAGCTACACCATAAAAGGCTTCAACCCGATATTCAAAAATAAATTTGCCGGAGATTTTAGCCTGGCCTATTCGGTGCCGATGTACGAGCTTTACTATAAACTGGTGGTACCGGCCGGAAGAAAAATTAATATAAAAAATTTAAACGAATCCCTGCAGCCGGTAATAAGCGCGGCTAATGGCCAGCAGGTGTATGAATGGCGAAAAACCAATGTTTCGCCCATGGTACTACAGGATTACACGCCTTCCTGGTATGACCCCTATCCGCAAGTTTTATTAAGTGAATATAGCGATTGGAAAGAAGTAATCAACTGGGCGATGGAATTATTTCCTGTTAAAAAAGCCTTATCAGCTGATGTCCAAAAGAAGATCAAAGAAATTGAAAGCGAATATCCCGGCAACGGTGAAAGAGTAAAAGCTGCCCTTAGGTTTGTGCAGGATGATATCAGGTACATGGGAATTGAAATGGGTGAAAATTCGCACAGGCCGGCTGATCCTTCAAAAATATTTGCACAGCGCTTTGGCGATTGCAAAGAAAAATCTTACCTGCTTTGCTGCATGTTGAGGGCCATGGATATCGATGCCAGCCCGGTACTGATCAATACTACCATCAAAAAAAATCTCAATAACTTATTGCCCGCCCCCACTGATTTTGATCACGCAACGGTAAGGGTTAAACTGGATAATAAATACTATTGGTTTGACCCTACGATCGCTTACCAGCGTGGTGCCATCAATGATCTGTTTTACCCCGACTACCAGGCCGGATTAGTGGTTTCAGACAGCAGCGTTTCCCTCACCCCTATTGTTTTTAAAAATAATAGTAACCAACATGTAAAAGAATATTTTAAGGTACGCGCCATGTCGGGCGGTGGGTCGCTGACAGTTACAACTACCTACAAAGGAGTTGCAGCCGATGAAGCGAGAAGCAGTATGAATAGTGAAAGTATCTCAGAGTTAATGACCAGCTATCAAAAATTTTACGCTGCCTATTACGAAGATATAAAAGCTGATAGTCTTAACTACACGGATGATGACAGCACAGGCGTTTTTATAACCAGGGAATACTATACCATTCCTAATTTCTGGACGGCAGATAAGACTAAAGGAAGCAGGTTTATTTTTTCCTCCTTTATCATCAACACCCTTGTCAGGCGGCCCAAAGAAAAGGAAAGAAAAATGCCGTTCCACTTATCTTTCCCTACGAAATTCCAGGAAGAAGTAATTGTAGAGCTACCGAATAGATGGCAGGTGACAGAGAGTGAAGCACACTTAAAAAATAGTAGCTTCAATTATAATTATAAATTCTTTTGCCTGTATAATATTATACGCCTGGAGACCAGCTACGAAACATTTAAGGACCATTCAACCATCGAAGAGGCGCCTGAATATTTTAGGGATCTTGGCAAATACGATGACATCGGCAGTTTTGAAATTACCTCCGGCACAAGTGACCTGGCTGGTAATAGCTCAACAAATTCCGGAATTACAATACTTATTATTGTATTATTTATTGGCGCCCTGGTAGGTGGTGTCATTTGGCGGAGCCGGCGGAAATGACAAGTTTATTTTTAATATGCTCATGAGGGGTGAATCTCTCTGTAAAATTTGCTTAACTTTTTGCCTGTATAAATTTCAACAAATTCTTTTTTGCCTGGTTCCTGATCTTGCGCTGAAAAAAAGAGTTCCATCCGAATAACTCACCTGTTAAACCGAAGGCCTGTTTACTCCATTTATGCAAACTGAAAGCGTCGCTGTGCTCAATAATTTTCCCGTCGGCAAAACGCATATTGGCCTTTATTTTATTTACCACCTTTCTACCCGTTTTTGAAAAAGTATAGGAAGCTACCCAATCGCAGGTGCAATATTCGTCATCCAGCTCTATGATATTGCCATAAGTCAACGAAAAGTCTTTGGCATTTTTACACAACATCTCCCACATACTCCTGGCCTCATAACCTTTAAGTAAACCGAACACAGGATCAAAAAAAACAATATCAGTACTGTAGCACCTGTTCATGGCATTGTAGTCGAGCTTTTGAAAAGCGGAATAAAAGTTATTAATCAATTCTTTATTGGTGTTCATGATAGTGACTAAGTTTCATTAAATTTAGCTTTTAAAATATCATACATGATAAAATATTTTATTTCCCTCGCTTTTTTATTGCCTGTAGTTTCAGTCTCCGCTCAAAATATAGACAGTGCCTGGTTTGTAAACAATTATACAAAGATGGAGCGCCAAATACCTATGCGGGATGGCATTAAATTATTTACATCTATTTACGTTCCAAAAGATAAAACAGAAAAGCACCCGATCTTAATGGTACGTACGCCATATTCCTGCGCACCATACGGCGAAGATAAAATTTTACCTTTCTGGAAATCATACCTGGTAGCCTATGTCAAAGAAAATTACATATTCGTATTACAGGATGTGCGTGGCCGTTATATGAGTGAAGGAGAGTTTATGGATGTGCGCCCTTTCAATAAAAATAAAAAAACGCCAAAGGACATCGATGAAGCAAGCGATACCTACGACGCCATAGACTGGCTCACTAAAAACGTTGATAACAACAGCAATAAGGTAGGTGTGTTTGGTACTTCTTATCCTGGTTTCTATGCTACGGAGGCTGCGCTGAGCGGCCATCCTGCATTGAAAGCCGTGAGTCCGCAGGCGCCGGTGACAGATTGGTTCATCGGTGACGACTTCCATCACAAAGGCGTATTTTTTGCCATGGATGGATTTTCCTTTTATCCTACATTCGGCAAACCGCATCCAACGGCAACAATGAACTATGGGGATGGATTTACTTCACCAATTAAAGACAATTATAAATTTTACCTGCAAGCCGGCGCGTTAAAAAATTTAGCGGCGGTAATTGGCGACAGCATCAAATTCTGGCATGAAATGTACCAGCACCCAAACTACGATGCATGGTGGAAGGCGCGAAATGCAAGGGTAGGTCTATATAATGTAAAACCTGCCATGTTATGGGTAGGAGGACTGTTTGACGCAGAGGATTGTTATGGCGCCTGGAACGCATATAAAGCCTGCGAGCAGCAAAGCCCTCAAACAAATAGTAAGATTGTTATGGGGCCCTGGTACCACGGGCAGTGGAGCCGCGAGGGAAGCTTTTTAGGCAATGTCCGTTTTGCGGCAAACACCTCAGACTTTTATCAGCAAAACATAGAGATACCATTTTTTAATTATTACCTGAAAGGCAAGGGCAGCATTGACGATATTGCAGAAGCCAATATATTTTTCACGGGTGAGAACAACTGGAAAAAATTACCAAAATGGCCCCCTCAGAATGTTGAATACAAATCATTGTATATCCGGGAAGACGGTAAATTATCTTTCGAAAAAGCAGTTGTAAAACCAGCTGGAGGAAAGACCAGACTATCCGGCTTCAGCGAGTACACAAGCGACCCCGCCCACCCTGTGCCGTATACGGAAGATGTTCACAATCACCGCACGAGGGAATACATGACGGATGACCAGCGGTTTGCTTCAACAAGGCCCGATGTGTTAACCTTTGCAACAGATACCTTAACTGAAGAACTTACCCTTGCCGGCCCGGTAATGGCGGATCTTATCACCAGCATCAATACTACCGACGCCGATTTCGTGGTAAAAATAATTGATGTATTTCCCGACTATTTTGAATATGACACCACGATGAAGGGTAACGGCAAAGAGTACCCGATGGGTGGTTATGAAATGCTGGTGAGAGGCGAAATCATGCGGGGCAAATTCAGGAACAGCTTTGAAAAACCCCAGGCTTTTATACCCAATAAGATCACTGAAGTAAAATATGAATTACCAGATGTGGCACATACTTTCAAAAAGGGCCACCGGTTAATGATCCAGGTACAAAGCAGCTGGTTTCCCCTTGCTGACCGGAACCCGCAAAAGTTTATAAACATCTACACTGCTGATGACAACGATTTCCAAAAAGCGAACATTCGTATCTATCACAACAGCATCAATCAAACAAAATTTATATTGCCTGTTTTGAAATAGGAGCAGTACTAAATCATAGGATTATAAACCGTGCCTTATTTTTATCGGCGGATAAGGAAACGCGCCGGTAATTACCGATCAAAAAAAATTTAACGACGGCTCAATCAATTATTAAAAACATCAAACATGAATAAAATTGTTTTGCTATTTGCACTTATCGCTTCCTTACATTCTTCTGCACAAAATGAAATAAGTATCATTCCAATGCCTGCAAAGATGTTGCTGCCGGAAACTGCCGGTACATTTACGATAACAAAAAATACTACGATCGTTTTAGCGGGCAAAGGTTTGGAAAAAAGCGCCGCTTTCCTGAATGAGTACCTGCAGCAGTCTTTTGGTTTTAAATTAAAAACGTCGGCAAACGAAAGCGGGGAAAACTCAATCGTTCTTAGTCTTTCTATTGTTATAAATTATGATGATAAAAAGAGCCCCCTGCCCGGCGCCTATTCCATGGAGGTTGGAAAGACTGGCATACACATCACGGGAGATAATGAGGCCGGCACTTTTTATGGTATACAGACACTGATACAATTATTACCCATTGAAAAGAAAAGCGCTCTACTGATCCCATGGATAGCAATTAACGATAAGCCACGCTTTGCCTACAGGGGTATGCACCTGGATGTGGGCCGTCATTTTATGCCGGTATCATTTGTAAAAAAATACATCGATTACCTGGCCATGCATAAGTTCAATACCTTTCACTGGCACCTAACGGATGACCAGGGCTGGCGGATTGAAATAAAAAAATATCCTTTACTAACGCAGGTGGGTAGCTGCCGTGATCAAACGTTGGTTGGAAAATATGGCAGTAATAAATATGATGAAAAAAAAGACTGCGGCTTTTATACCCAGCAACAAATAAAAGAAGTGATCCGGTACGCTGCTGACCGGTATATCACGATCATCCCGGAAATTGAAATGCCGGGCCATGCTGTGGCGGCAATTACGTCCTATCCTAAATTAAGCTGTACTCCATCGGAGCCAAAAAAGGTTGGCCAGACCTGGGGTGTGTATGAAGACGTTTTTTGTCCGACCGAAACCACCTTCACCTTTTTAGAAAATGTGCTGGATGAAGTGATTGCCCTGTTCCCATCTTCCTACATCCATATTGGCGGCGATGAATGCCCGAAAGTGGCCTGGAAGAAATCAGCTTTTTGCCAGCAATTGATAAAAGATAAAAACCTTAAGGACGAACATGGCCTGCAGAGTTATTTTATCCAGCGGATCGAAAAATACATTAACGGCAAGGGTCGTAAAATAATTGGCTGGGATGAAATACTGGAAGGAGGTTTGGCCCCAAATGCAACGGTGATGAGCTGGCGTGGAGAAGAAGGCGGGATCGATGCCGCCAACCAGGACCATGACGTGATCATGACGCCGGGTAGTTATGTTTACCTGGATCACAGTCAAAGTAAACAGGAAGATAGTTTAACGATTGGTGGCTTTTTGCCATTGGAAACAGTTTATAGTTATGAGCCGATACCGGCAAAACTTTCTGCGTCTGCGGCAAAACACATTTTGGGCGCGCAGGGAAATGTTTGGACAGAGTACATGAGTAACCCCGCCAAGGTTGAATATATGATCTTTCCAAGGATGAGTGCGCTGTCTGAAGTTTTATGGAGCCCGAAAGAAAACAGGAATTGGGAGAATTTTCAAAAACGGTTACCTGTGTTGACCAAACGCTATGATTTTTGGGGATCCAAATACAATAAGGCATTCTGATATGTCGGTATCGAAAGTAACAAGAGTCTTATACAGTGCGAGCAGGAATAATCCAGGATAATAATAAACCGGAATTACACAGCCCGGTTCGGGTTGGGGCAAAAAAAAAGGGCCCGAATAGAAATTCAGCCCGTTTTTAAATCCAATATCCTATGAAAAACCAAGGTATTAACGCAGGGGCTGTAATTAAATTGTATAAAGGCTATTATAATTGTGGTTTTTTTTTATTTTTTAAAAAGATTATAATTGGGGCAGACAGTGAAAAATTAATTGTATCTTTTTATAAATTACTGATATTCAACTGAATAATTCAACAAGGTAGCAATTATTCTACAAGGGAATAGTATTAGAGCCAATATTATTAATTTATGTCGCCCGAACTTTGCAACCCAAATAAAACATAATTCAGTTTAACTATAAACTATGAAATATTATCTGGTCGATTATATTATTTTAGATAAAAAAACGGTTATTGAAAACCATCATGCAGGCATCTTCCTGCATACATTCGCAAATATCGAAGACTTTAAAAAAGGGATCGCCGAATTAAAAAACAATGGAACTGACCCGGAAAGCGTTGTGATCAAATCATACAAACAAATCTCGGAAGAGGCGTACAACTCCCTAAAAACGACAACTGTATAAGTGAAGGTTTAGTAGTGTCTGCAAGAAAACGCTGTTATTAATGCCTTTTATTAAACAGATCTGTAATATTTTATTTTAGGCCATTTCTTTAGTTTCAAATTAATAATATTCAACAAGAAAAATCTCCAAAATCCATTGCCTATAAATGTTTTCAGCGTTTTCTTGCAAACACTAAATAGTGTCTGCAAGAAAACGCTGTTATTAATAGCTGGTAAGGGTTTTAGAATATTTTCTAATCCGAATCTTCACTTCACCAACTACCTGTCAAC
>JBDSLD010000176.1:0-8574 GCA_039916545.1 Ferruginibacter sp. | reverse complement strand
CCTAAAAACAGCAACAGTCTTTGCGACGATCTTGTTAATAGCCTGGTGGAAGATCAGGAAGGAAAACTCTGGATAGGTACGCAGAAAGGACTGGATAGGTTCGATCCCGAAAAAAATAAGTTTGAACATTTTACGCATAACCCGCAGGATAAAAATAGTTTGAGTGATTCTTACGTGCGATATGTTTTTATGGATTCAAATCATGCTGTCTGGATATGTACATTTAACGGTGGCATTAATGTATATCGGCGGGAGACTAAAAAGTTCTCCCATTTTGTACATGATAAAAATAATCCAAACTCCATTGCCGGCGATAATATCTATACCATGTTTGAAGACAGCAAGCGTCGGTTATGGGTTGGTACGGATAGAGAAGGCATGGATTTGTTCGATCAAAGAACGGGTACTTTTGAGCATTTCAGGAATGATCAAAACAATTCCAATACCTTGTCTGAAAACACGGTGCTCACAATAAATGAAGATGCAAGAGGTAATATCTGGGCCGGCACTGAAAATGGCGGGTTATCAATTTTCAACTATGCCACCCGACAGTTTACTACTTATAAAAACGACGAGATTGATAAAGAGAGTATTACTAATAATTCAATCTGTACCATTTACCGGGATTCCAAAAACAATATGTGGTTAGGCAATTTTGCGGGCGGCGTTGACCTGGCCAATGTCGATAAGACCAGCTTCTCACATTTTAAGCACATGGTACTTAAAAACAGCTTAAGCAATAACCATGTGCTTTGTATTTCGGAAGATTCAAAAAAAAATATCTGGATCGGTACGGATGGTGGAGGCTTGAACCAGTTTGATCCCCAACACAATAATTTCACTCGTTTTCGCCATGAAAAAAATAATGAGCAGAGTATCTGCGGCGACTATGTATTAACGATATGTGAAGATAGCAGAGGTAATATATGGATTGGCACATGGGCCGATGGCGTAACAGTATTCAATCCTGCGAATAATACTTTCAGGCATTTTAAAAATGACCCAACCAATGCAGCCAGTTTAAGTAATAACAACGCCTGGAAAATATTCGAAGACAGGCAAAAAAATATTTGGATAGGCACTTTTGGGGGCGGGCTGGATATGTTAAACCCCGATCAGAAATCCTTTACACATTATCGACAGGACCCTAAGCGCAGTGATGGCATATCACATAATAATATCATATCCATATTTGAAGACAGCGATGATAAAATATGGATATGTACTGATGGGGGAGGAGTAAGCGTTTTTGATAAAAGTACCAGGACATTTTCACGTTTTTTGCATGATGACACGAAAAACAGCATCAGTAATAACAGTGCGAGTTCTGTAATGGAAGATGCAGCTAAAAATATTTGGATAGCAACGCGGGCCGGGTTAAGCTGCTATGATAAAAAAACCGGTCTCTTCAAAGTTTTCACGACAGCGGATGGCCTTCCTGACAATATTATTTTTGGGATACTGGAAGATAAGAAAAGAAACCTCTGGATCAGTACCAATAAAGGCATTTGCCGCTTTAATCCGCTTACAAAGTCATTTAAAAATTTCGGCGTATCTGACGGGTTGCAGTCTAATGAGTTTACTGAGCAGGCATTTTGTAAAAGCACATCCGGTTTAATGTATTTTGGAGGTAAAAACGGGTTTAACCAGTTTTCCCCGGACAGCATGAAATCTATTGCTTTTGAGCCGCCACTGGTGATGACAAATTTCCAGATATTCAACAAAGAAGTAGCTGTTTCAAAAGGAGCGAATGATCCTTCCCCGTTAACTAAAAATATTACGGAAACCGATACAATAACGTTACAGTACACAGACGCAGTTATTTCGTTCGAGTTCGCAACGCTCAATTATATCACTTCAGAAAAAAAGCAATATTCGTATATGCTCGAAGGCTTTGATAAAAAGTGGAGTGATGTTGGAACTGCACGCGCGGTAACTTATACCAATCTTAATCCGGGCAAGTACACTTTCAAAGTAAAGGGTTTAAATAATGAAGGCAACTGGTCATCGAATACGATAAATATCCACGTCATTATCAAGCCACCGTTTTGGCTGACCTGGTGGTTTCGCCCACTAATTATCCTGTTGGTTGTAGTATGTGCGACTATGTATTACCGTTACCGGGTAAATGACATTAAAATTCAAAAGGCCAAGCTGCAACACCAGGTACGCGAGCAAACCCTTCAATTATTACTATCAACCGAAGAAGAACAAAAAGCAAGAGCCGAAGCCGAACATGCCCGTACGGAAACGGACCTGGTCAACGGGCAGCTTAAGATACAAAATAAGGAGATTGAAAATGCCCGCTTTCAAACTGAACTTAGCAACAAGGAACTTAAAGTGAAAAATACAGAGCTCGAACAATTTGCCTATGTAGCCTCGCATGATCTGCAGGAACCGTTGCGTACTACGGCAGGTTTTGTAAAACTGATACAGAAACAATACCGGGGTAAGCTGGATCAAAAAGCGGATAAATATTTGGATTTTATTTCCGATTCTACAGACCGGATGAGGATACTGATAAAGGACCTGTTGGATTTTTCCCGGATTGGCATAAAAGGCAAACCGGAAGAAATTGATTGTAATGTCATCATGAAAAACATGCTGGATGATATTACGGCGGCGGTACAGGAGGCGAAAGCTGATATCCAATATACCGGTCTTCCTGTCATCAATGGATATCCTACGGAGATAAAATTGCTTTTTCAAAACCTTGTCATCAATGCGATAAAATTCTGCAAAAAAGATTGTCACCCGGTTATCAGGATCAGCGCGCAAAAAATAAACGATTATTGGCAATTCACCTTTACCGATAACGGAATCGGTATAGATAAATCATATAACGAACGGATATTCGACATGTTCCAGCGACTTCATACCAGCGCAGAAATTGCAGGCTCTGGAATCGGCCTGTCGCAATGCAAAAAAATAGTTGAATTACACGCCGGGAAAATCTGGGTGGTACCCGTACCCGCCGGCGGCAGCAGTTTTAATTTTACCCTACCTGAAAAAACATCCTATGAACCAAAAATTGAATTGCGTAATGATAATCGATGATGACGAGCCGACAAATTTTATCAGTAAGATACTTTTTGAAGAAGCCGATTGTACGCGCCACCTTGAAGTATTAAATAGCGGGTTGAAGGCCCTGGATTATTTCACCAATAACAAGCCGGGTGAAAATAAATTATGCAATTTTAAAATGCCAGACCTGGTTTTTCTTGATATCAATATGCCCTGTATGAACGGCTGGGAGTTTTTAGAGGAGTATAAAAAAATTAAAAACAGGCACCTGGAAAAACCGGTGATCATCCTGCTTACCACTTCGCTCAATCCTGACGACCGGTTAAGGGCGGAAAATAATCCGGAGGTATCCGGCTTTGAAAGCAAGCCCCTGACGGCAGAAATAATAAAGCGTATAGTAAAAACTCATTTTGATCCGGCAGTCCGATCAGTTGCAACGATGCTTTGAAATAATAAACCAGCCAGGCAATTACAGGGTTTGCCTAAATACCATCATCTATAAATACCACTATAATTGAATTTGAAACTGTGGTAATTGATAAATAACTTTATAGCTAAATCTTTATTTATGCTTAAAGCGATTGCACCTGTTTTGCTATCCTGCCTGTTGATCAGCGCATCCTCATTTTCACAGCAAAGCGATGAAATAAACCTGGCCGCCCTCGTGGAAAATTTCCGAAAGGCCATGGTAGATGCAGATACCAAAACGCTTGCTGATATGACCGCGGGGCAACTCAGCTATGGGCACTCAAGCGGACTGGTAGAAGATAAGGCCGCTTTCGTGGATGAATTCGTAACGGGCCAAACTGTATTCAAATCCATCATCCTATCAGATCAAACTATAAAGATCTCTGGTGATGTGGCCATTGTCCGGCACCGGCTTACCGGAGATACAAACAATAAAAATGTTCCCGGAAAAGTCGACATCTTTGTCCTGATGATCTGGCAAAAACAAAGCGGCCAATGGAAATTGCTCGCGAGACAGGCGGTGAAACCTCCAGTTGCGGCAAAATAACTTACCTGCTTATTTATTTTTTCTTCTCTATTTTCTTAATCAATATTTTTTATTCCATGATGAAATATACAAGAAGTAAATTCCTGCAATTAGGTGGTTTGGGGGTTACCGGAACTTTGTTCAATTCTTCAGCCGCACATTTTATCAACCCTTCTGATAATGATTTTAAATTAAATTTTGGTCTGACTTCTTATACTTTTCGCAGTTTCAACCTCGATGACACTATCAAAATGTGTTTGAGGTTGGGAATTACCAATATCTCTTTGAAGGCCATGCACATGCCATTGGAAAGTTCAGCGGATGAGTTAAAAAAGATAGCGGAAAAAGTCAGGGCTGCCGGGATGAATTTATATGGGGCCGGAGTTATTTATATGAAGACAGCTAAAGAAGTAGAGACAATTTTTACTTATGCCGTCAATGCCGGACTTAAAATGATCATTGGAGTACCAAACCATGAATTACTGCCGCTGGTAAATGAAAAGGTTAAGAGCACCAATATTGTGTTGGCTATTCACAACCATGGACCTGGTGATAAATTATACACAAGTCCTTCAGATGTTTATGAGAAGGTAAAGAACCTCGATAAAAGGATCGGACTTTGCATCGATATCGGGCACGTACAACGCATTGGCCTTGACCCTTCAACCATGCTTGAAAAGTACAAGGACCGCTTGTACGACATGCATATGAAAGACGTAAACAAAACGGACCAGGTAGACTTGCCGATAGAAATTGGACGGGGTATGATCGACATCCCAAAAGTCATCCGAACCCTGAAGAAAATAAATTATAAGGGTAACATGTCATTCGAATTTGAAAAGGATGGCGACGATCCATTGCCCGGTTTGGCCGAATCAGTTGGGTATGTACATGGCGTAATAAGGGCCATCTGAAAATTTTAACGGAATGAAAAAGATCAACTGGGGGATTATCGGCTGTGGCGATGTAACTGAATTAAAAAGCGGCCCTGCATTTAATAAAGTAATTAATTCAGCCCTGGTAGCAGTGATGCGGCGTGATGCGGCGAAAGCAGCCGATTATGCCCGCCGGCACAATGTGCCACGCTGGTACGATGATGCGGACAATCTTATTAATGACCCTGAAGTAAATGCCATTTATATTGCTACGCCGCCATCTTCTCATGAAGCGTACACCCTTGCCGCTTTGAATGCAGGCAAACCGGTGTACGTAGAAAAGCCAATGGCAGAAAGTTATGTTGCTGCCTGCAACATGGCTAATCGCGCGGGTGTTACAAACCTCCCGCTCGTGGTGGCCCATTATCGCCGGGAGCAACCGCGCTTTAAAAAAGTAAAGCAGTTAATAAATGAAAAAGCCATTGGCGAAGTTTTATTCGCCCGGCTCGAGTTGACAAAGCCACCACTTACAAAAGAAGAAATGGCCGATCCGATGATCATTTGGCGCGTTGATCCGGCTATCGCGGGTGGCGGTCTTTTTAATGATCTTTCGCCTCACCAGCTTGACCTGGTGTATTATTTTTTTGGACCGGTAGAAAAGGTGACGGGTATCGCCACCAACCAGGGCGGCGCCTATCCTGCGGATGATATGGTTGCCGGCAACATATTGTTCCAAAATGGTGTTGCGTTTAGCGGTAGCTGGTGTTTTAACGCGGCTCCCGGATTAACCGCCGATCTTGTTGAAATAGTTGGCACAAAAGGTAAAATAAGTTTTAGTGTATTCAGCGGACACACTATAACGGTAACGGTTAATTGCGAAAGTACAGTACTTACTTTTGATACGCTGCAGCATGTGCAACAACCAATGATCGAAGCTGTGGTAAAATACTTTTCCGGGGAAGGGCCTAATCCCTGCAGTGGAGAAGAAGGGACGGAGATAATGCGATTGATAGACGCGTTTGTGGCCAAATAAAAACATTTTCAATAACGGTTAAACCGGTCAGTGCTGAAAGCCATTTTCTTTTAAAAATTTATCTATTTTATCGAGCAATTCCTTTTTAAAAAATGCCTCACCACCGTGAGCAGCGTTTGGAAGAAATTCAACCTGTACCTTTAAGTTTTTATTTTTGTATTCGTTCCAGAGTTCGATGGATTGGTTAACAGGCACCTGTACATCCTGCTCGCCATGAACGATGAACATCGGAGGGTCGGTGGGATCTACCTGGTAGACAGGGCTTGCCAGTTTTGCCAACTCGGGAACCTGTTCAACGGGTTTGCCCAGTAACAGAGCCAGCGCAGGCAGTCGCACATTTAAACCGAATGGGGTCGACTGGTTCAATATCGTAACTAAATTTGTCGGGCCAAAATAATCAATACCTGCCTGTACGGATGATGACGTATTTATATACGCTCCAAGATCGCCTTCCAGTTTATTATTATTATTAGTAGTAGCCACCAGTGCAGCCAGGTGCCCACCTGATGAGCTTCCCCAGGCTATTATTTTATCTTCCCTGAAACCATATTTTTTTGCGTTGGCCCTCAAAAATCGAATGGCAGCCTTTATATCATGCACCTGCGCCGGAAAGGGCCTCTCCGTACTTGGCAGGAAATCGATGCTTGCCAGTGCATAACCGTAACCCAATAACTGAAGCGGCGGATTTTCTTTATTTCCGGAGTGCCAGGCACCTCCGTGGATCCATACAATGAGATACGGCGCTGCCTGTTCCTTAAGTTTATAAATATCAAGCTGTAGTTTTTTATCACCGGTTTCGGCGTACACAATATTCTTAACATACACCGTGTCTTTTTGCGCAACTGACGTAAGATCACAAAATGAAAGCAGGATGATTAAAAAGGTAAGTTGTGTTCGCATAATTATTTGGTATAAAATTTTTTGGTAAAATATGCAACATGCAAGCCGATGAAGATTATTAACACAAAAGCTGCCCTCGCTGCTGCCACCAGGCCGGTTGGGATAACAGGCGCTTGTAATGCGGAAAGCGGTAGCAAGATCATGTTGGTCACTGCCCATACAAATAAGCCATAAATAATCGCACTTAACCAAATGCTTTTATGTAAAAATTGAAGCCCGGGGTACGTAAAAAAATAAAATAGCGTAAAGCTAACCGCGATAAAATAATGGAAGAATAATCCTGATAAATTTGAGCCCAGGCTGCCGTCCATCGCTTTTTTACCGAATGCACCTGACGCGATATATTCCAATAATTTAAAGGGGAATTTTCCATGTGAGGCCATGTAATTAATAACGGCCCCGGCCAGGTCCAATGTTCCGGCCAGCCAGCCTGTAAAGAAAGCATACGATAGAAAATTCTTCGAAGCTGCCATATGGTTAATTTGTATGAAAGTTAGATCAATATGTTTACATAAAATAATCGCGCCGGGGCTTTAGATCCAAATAAGCTGGCAGTTTTTTGGCCTTGCTTAATGTGACTTTCCGGCGTTCGTACATCGGGCCAAATGATGCTATAATTTTTTTTATAAATAGTACCCGGATATTTTATTAAAAATAATTTTATTGATATATTAGATAAAAAATTGATGAAAGATAAATTTAATTATATCGTTTTATTGTTACTGGCGACAGTAATTTTCACGGCTTGCAGCGAGATGATAAAGAACACAACGCCCGGGGCCATTTTGCTTAGAAATGCAACTGTTATAGATGGCAATGGCGGCGCACCAATGGAACATATTGACGTGCTTTTACAGGGAGACACCATTTTGAATATTGGCAAGAACCTGGATACGACCGGTATCCTGGTGATAGACCTCACTGGCAAAACAATTATACCGGCACTGATCAGTGCGCACGTACACATTGGAACCCTGAAAGGCACCGGTACGGCGATCGGAAATTATACACGCGGAAATATATTGTCGCAGCTAAAAAAGTATGAAGATTATGGCGTACTCAACCTGCTTTCAATGGGCACGGACCGGCCATTGTTGTATGCCGGCGGCCTTTATGATTCATTAAAGGCTGGTTTGTTGCCTGGCGCAAGAATGCATGCGGCTGGTCACGGTTTTGGCGTGCCGGAGGGTGCCCCGGCGCCTGGCGGAATTATGGACCTGTTGTACCGGCCCGCAAATCCGGCAGCAGTGCCTGCGGAAATGGATAGCCTGGCAAAACTGCAACCCGAGGTGGTAAAAATATGGGTAGATGATTTTGGCGGCAAATTTAAAAAAATGGATCCCGCTATTTACAAGGCCATAATCGATGAGGCCCACAAACATAAACTTCGGGTACTCGCACATGTTTGGTACCTCGGTGATGCCCGCAAACTGGTGGCGGATGGAATAGATATCATCGGTCACAGTATCAGGGATAGCCTGGTGGACGATGCCCTGGTGCAGGAAATGAAAGCCAAAAACGTTTTGTACATCCCCACTTTATCGCTGGACGAATTTGCCTACATTTATGCGCGGCGCCCTGACTGGATCGATGACCCTTTCTTCAAAAGTTCCCTGGAGCCTGGTGTTTATGAAATGATCACGGCACCAGGCTATGCGGATAGTTTGAAAAAATCACCAGGCTACGCGAGAAACCTGGCAGCTTTCGAAACCGCGTTAAAAAACCTGGAGAAGCTTTACCATGCAGGC